>JAJTFU010000092.1 GCA_021299075.1 Novosphingobium sp.
CCGTGCCATTGTCGTCGCCCGCCCCGGGGTTGACGATCCGGGTCGTGGCCGTCCAGCCGCCGACATTGAGCGCATTGGCCAGCGCTTCGCGGTCGATCGCCATGGCCAGCGCCTCGCGCCGGTCGGGTTCGGCGAGGAAGCCCTGCGGATTGACCGCGGCCAGCCCGAACAGGCCAGCGACCGGATCGAGCCGGATCGCGCCGCGCGACACCCCGCTGGCATCAAGCCGCGGGAAATCGGCCAGGCGCCCGCCCAGCACCACATCGATCTCGCCCGCATTGAACCGTTCGATCGCGCGCTTCGGAGGCAAGGCCACCAGCCGCAGTTTGCGGCTGAGGCTGGACCAGTTCTCGATCTGGGGCAGGCCGCGGTCCTCGGGCGCGATCGGCCTGAGCAGGGCGGCGTCCTTCTCGCGCGTCAGCCGCATCGGCCCGGCCCCGCGCCCCTTGCGCAGCAGGCCCAGTTCGGGCTGGGCCAGGAGTTGGAGAAAATCGGGCTGGGCCTGGTGCAGGCGGATTTCGACCACCCGGCCCGCCATCGCGCGGACTTCGTCGATCGCCGCCAGATCGGCACCCAGCGCCGTGCCGCGCAGGCCGGCAATCGCCTGCAACAGGGCGGCGCGGGCCGTATCGCCAGTCAAAGGAGTCTTGTCGGGCCAGGTCCCGTCGCGCAGGCGGAAGATGTAGCTCAGCCCGTCATCGGTAACGATCCAGCGATCGGCCAGTGCGGGGATCACGCGCCCCCGCTCATCGAAACCGACCAGCCCTTCGGCCGTGGCCGAACGCACCAGCTGCGCGGCGAGCGGCAGCCGCGCTCCGCCGGCAAAGGGTGAGGCACTTTCGCCGATGACAGCGACTTCGACAGCGCGGTCAGACGCATTGTCGCAGCTGGCCAGCGTGACGGCCAGAGCTAGTCCGAGCAGGGTGGACATTGGGCGATGCAGCATCGTCTGCCGCACCTAACCGATTATTGGCGCGACCAACAGCGCCGATCAAGCGCTGCGAACAGCTGGATCAGATCTTGCGGAGCTGGCTGGGCTCGGTCGCGGCGATGGGCGGGCGCACGTAGCGCGGGGTGCCTTCGCCCTGAGTGACTCGCGCGCGCGCCAGCTTGGGGTCAATCTCTTCGCGGAAGGCGATGCCGCAGCGATTATCCTGAACCCAGGCGACAACGCCTTCGACCCAGCCGATATTGCGCAGCTGGACCCAGACCAGTGCGCCGCGTTGCACCGTCGGACCGCCATCGGCCATCAGGCCGCCGGCCGAGACATTGCGGACGCGGACCTTGTGGTCCCCGCTTACCCCGTCGATCCGCAGATCAGCCATGAGGAACAGGCTGTCGCGCACGATCTGACGATGTTCGTTTCCGCCCATTGTCGTACCTATTGTCCCACTCGAAAGCCTAACCGGTGCGACCCGCCAACCTTGTCTAGCCGGTGTGCCGTCGCCGAAAGCTAAACGGCAAGGGCAAAAAAGCAGTTAACGTCCGACCGGAGAATCGACCGGATCAATCGTCGCGAGAGATTTTCTCACGCCGTTCATGGGCTTCCTGCGCCTCGACCGTCATGGTCGCGATCGGTCGAGCTGAAAGCCGGCCCAGGCCAATCGGTTCCCCGGTAACCTCGCAATAGCCGTATTCGCCCTCTTCGATCCGGCGCAGCGCAGAGTCGATCTTGGTGATCAGCTTGCGCTGCCGGTCACGGGTGCGCAGTTCGATCCCCCAGTCGGTTTCGCTGGAGGCGCGGTCGTTAAGATCGGGCTCGCGTATCGGGCCGTCCTGCAACTGCTGCAGGGTATCCTGCGCGGCCGACAGGATCAGCTTTTTCCATTCGAGCAGTAGCCGCCGGTAATAGTCGAGCTGCGGTTCTGACATGTATTCTTCGGAGTCGCTGGGCACATAGCCGTCCCCCAGCGCCCGTTTGGCCTTGGCTAGAACATCGATTTCATCGCCGAGAATCGTCGCCATAATCTCTCCACCAGACACCAGCCGAACCAGGCGAGGTTCCCGCTGCCCCGGGTTTGCCCGTAGGCTACCGACGCCAGCGTGTGCCGCGCCTATAGTGAGGCGCATGGCCCTGCACAAGCCGCAATGGCGGGCAAAAGGTCTGCTGCTGGTGAAGCCCGCAAAGTCGCAATTCACCTTGCAGAAGGCTGTCCGCAAAAAGACTTTTTCAGCCGTTAACCTTTTGTTGACCACGATCCGCAAGATTTGGCTCGTCAACCGGGATCACCGCCCGGCGCAAATAGGGGGTCACTGAAATGAGCAACACTTGGAATCACGCCGCCGCCTTCGCCTCGGCCGAAGCGCTTGAAGCCACCAGCGAAGACATGCTGGTCGCCACCTGCCTCGCCGCTGCGGCCCAGGGCGATGTCAGCGCCTATTACGATCTCGGCGTCGCCTATTCGACCGGCAGCCACGGCGTGGATTGCGATCTGATCGAAGCGCACAAGTGGTTCAACCTCGCCGCCGCCTCGGGCCATGCCGAAGGCGCGCTGTGCCGCGCTGATATCTCGGACGAGATGACCGCCCGCGAGATCGCCGAAGCTCAGCGCCGCGCGCGCGAATGGCTCTCGGCCACCACACGCAAGGCAGCCTGAACCCTACGCTTTCCTGAACGGCGCGCGTTCGGCGAGATAAAGCCGGTCCTGCGCCACCCCCTGCCGCTCGCGCTCGAGGAAATCGGCCACGGCAGTGCGGAAGCCGGGGTGAACGATATAGTGGGCTGACCAGGTTTCGACCGGCTCATAACCCCGCGCCAGCTTGTGCCCACCTTGGGCCCCCGCCTCGACCCGGGCCAGGCCGAGCGCAATGGCAGCATCGATCGCCTGGTAATAGCACAGTTCGAAATGCAGCAAGGGCTTGTCGAGCACGGCCCCCCAGTACCGCCCGTAGAGCGCATCCGGGCCAATGAAATTGAGCGCTCCCGCCACCGGCATC
Source organism: Novosphingobium sp. (assembly GCA_021299075.1). Taxonomy (GTDB): domain Bacteria; phylum Pseudomonadota; class Alphaproteobacteria; order Sphingomonadales; family Sphingomonadaceae; genus Novosphingobium. The sequence goes on from JAJTFU010000092.1 coordinate 2,938, forward strand.
TCGCCGATGAAGGCCATGACCAGCAGGATCCGGTCCGCCATCCGCTCGCCCAGCAGAGTAAAGGCTTCGCGAGTCAGGTATGGCCGCCCCCACTTCCTGGCCCCGGTATCCTGGTAAAAGGTCCAGAAGGCATCCCAGTGTTCTGAGCGGATGTCCGCGCCGGTGAGGTGGCGGATCTCCACTCCCTCCTGCGCAGCGGCGCGTTCCTTGCGGATGTCCTTGCGCTTGCGGCTGGAAAGCGCGGCCAGGAAATCGTCGAAGCTGGCATAGCCGCGGTTTTCCCAGTGGAACTGGATATCGCTGCGCAGCATCCACCCGGCCGCCTCGAACAGGGGGACCTGTTCGGGCGCAATGAAAGTGGCATGGGCGGAGGACAGTCCGTTGTCTTCGCAGACCTGCTCGGCCGCGCGCAGCAGCGGGGTGGCGAGCGCCGGGTCGGCCAGCAGCAGGCGCGGACCGGTGGCGGGGGTAAACGGCACGGCAATCTGCAGCTTGGGGTAATAGCTGCCCCCGGCCCGGTGCCAGGCATCGGCCCAGGCATGATCGAAGACATATTCGCCCTGGCTGTGCGCCTTGAGATAGGCCGGCAGCGCCGCAGCGATCCGGCCGTCCGCACCGGCAATGGTAATCGGCACCGGGTCCCAGCCAGAACCTGCGCCGACCGAACCCGATTCTTCGAGCGCGGTGAGGAAAGCTTGGCTGAGAAAGGGATTGTCGCCAGTCAGTGCATCCCACTGATCGGCCGGAAGTTCGCCGACACCGCGGGCAATGCGGGCCTCAACCGAGACGGTCACAGGACCCCTGCACCCTCCGCGATCGGCGCATCGGCATGGGCCGCGGCCCGTTCGCGGTATTCGGCCGTGCGCACCGTCCAGGTCAGAACCGGCAGTCCGCGCTTTCGCTGCGCGGCGGCAAAGCGGCTCGGCAGGTCGCGGATGTCATAGGCCAGGAAATCGGGCCGAGCATGCCACAGCGCCAGCCGGCGGCGGACCATGCCGGGGAGCGCCTTGTCATCCTCTTCGGTCACCACCAGCCCGCGCACGGTCAGCGGCGAGTGGCGCGCAAACCAGCCGACGATCCGGGGATCGAAACTCATGATCGCATGGCTCCCCTGGTAGCCTTCCAGCACCCGCCGGACCGAGAGGCACAGCGCACTGATCCGGCCATTAGATCCCTTGGGGGATTTTATTTCGATCAGCAGCGGCACTCGGCCGGCGACCTGATCCAGCAATTGCCGCAGGGTCGGGATCGTGTCGGTCCCGCCGGTCAGCTGAATCCGGCCGAGCTCCTCGGCGCTGCGCTCGGCCACCCGGCCCTGCTCTGCCGTCAGGCGGTCCAGGGTCGCGTCGTGAAAGACCATCGCATGACCATCGCGCGAGCGCTGGATATCGCACTCGATCCCCATGCCGCGTTCCATTGCAGCGGCAAAAGCGGCGGGTGAATTCTCCGGCAAGCCGGTCCTATGCAGGCCGCGATGGGCATAGTCCCACTCACCCAGCCAGCTAACCCTGGCCGGGGCCGGCGGCGGGCTGAGCCAGTTATCAAGTCCCGCGAAGGGCAACGATGGCATCCACTTCAACCGCGCAGCCCAGCGGGAGTGCGGGCACGCCGACCGCGGCGCGGGCATGCTTGCCGGCTTCGCCGAACACGGCGACCATCAGCTCCGAAGCGCCGTTGATGACCTTGGGCTGGTCGGTGAAATCGCCGGTGCAATTGACGAAGCCGCCCAGTTTGACGATTCGCTCGACCCGGTCGAACGAGCCGAGCGCGGCCTTGAGCTGGGCCAGGATCATCAGCCCGCAGCCCTGCGCTGCGCGCATCCCGTCTTCGACCGACAGGTCATCGCCCAGCCGGCCCTTGACCAGCGCGCCATCGACGAAGGAAACCTGGCCCGAAACGAAGGCATGGCCGCCCGAAACCACCACCGGCACATAGGCGGCAACCGGCGCCGCCGCCTGCGGCAGGGTCAGGCCCAGCTCGGCCAGCTTCGCGTCAACTTCGGCGTCAGTCATGCTTGCACTCCAATGCGTTCGAGCAGCCACGGCAGGGCATGCTCCCAGGTGTCGATCCGGGCATGGGCATGGCCCGCCTCGAAGGCGCAGGCAATATGCGGGGCGAGCGTCGGTTCGCCGCACAGGTGCAGCCGGTCGATCTGCGGGGCGATCTCCTTCACCGAACCGTGGTGCTGCGGCAGGTCATCGATGAAGACCGCGTGGCTCGGCTTGTACTCGTCCAGAATCGCCTGGAGCGCCGGACCCTTGGGCCCCTGGTTGGTAAAGACCCGGGCATGGATGCCGTGGTTGGCCAGCTGCTGGGCGCGGGCCTGGTTGTGCTTGTCGGTCAGGTTGGTCAGGATCACCACGTCGGCATGCTCGGCCAGGGTGTTCATGGCGTGAACCGCACCGGCAATCGGGTTCTGGCGGTGCATCTCGTTATCGAAGAAGCCCTGGAGGAACTCCCAGATCTTGGGCCCTTCAACCAGCTCGCCGCTGTCCTTCCAGCGCACCGCCCGGGCAAAGTCGTTGCCGACCATCGAAAATGTCACGCCCTGGGTCTCGTCGAGCCACTGGGCGAAAGGGACGACCATGTGCAGCAGCACTTCGTCGCAATCGGAAATGATCAGGGGTCTTGTCATGTCAGCGAATCCCGTGCCGCGATCAGGGCACCGGGTGCAACCCCCAAATGTTCGGCTGCGGCACAAAGGTCAGGTTCATGGGCCGCCAGAAATTCCAGCACCGCGCCCAGTACGGACGGATCGCCCACTCCGGCGCGCAGGGCATCGGCATCAAGCCCGGTCAGTGCCAGCAGCCGCTCGGCGCGGGGGCCATCGCCCAGCACCCAGCCAAGCGCGCCGAGCGCCAGAACGAAGGGGTCAGCCGGGGATTGGGGTTCGCGGATAATTGCGGGCCTCGGGGGTAACAGTGTAGGGCCTTGCCGCATGGCAAAGCGCATCCTGGTTGTCGAGGACAACGACCTCAACCGCAAGCTCTTCTGCGACGTGCTGAAGAGCCAGGGCTATGCCGTGGAACCCTGCGCCGACGGGCTCGAAGCGCTCGACAAGGCGCGCAGTTTTGTCCCCAACCTGATCATCATGGACATCCAGCTGCCCAACGTTTCGGGGCTGGACCTGATCGAGGCGGCCAAGGCCGATGCCGTGCTGCGCTCGATCCCGGTGCTGGCCGTCACCGCCTATGCCGGCAAGGGCGACGAGGAGCGCATCCGCGATGCCGGGGCCGAGGGCTATCTGGCCAAGCCCGTCTCGATCGGTCCCTTCATGGCGGCGGTGAAGGCGTTGGTTGAGAAGGCCGTGGCTTGACATTTAGCTTGCCGCGCCGCTTTTCCGCCCCATTCATCGGCCAGAGGGCCGCAAAGCCAATTGGAGCATAAGACAATGGATCGCGCCGCCACTGCCGAGAAAATCGCCGGGATCATCGAGCCTTTCAACAAGAAGGGCGTGGAAATCACCGATGCCAGCACCTTTGCCGGGGACCTTGAGTTCGACAGCCTGACCGTGATGGACTTCGTTGCCGCGATCGAGGACGAATTCGACATCATCATCAGCATGAACCAGCAGGCCGAGATCGAGAATTACGGCCAGTTGATCGATGCCGTGGTGAAGCTGCAGGGGTAATTCCCCGGTTGCGGCAAGCAGAGGATCACCAAGACCCTATGACCGACCTGTTCTCGAAGTTCGACCCGCTGATCGAGCTGCGCACCAACCTGCTTTCGCAAGGCCAGGAAGACCCGTTCAACCTGGTCATGGAGCGCGTCGTTTCGCCCACCGAGGCGATCTGCAACGGGCGCCAGACGATCCTGCTGGGCACTTACAACTACATGGGCATGACCTTCGATCCCGATGTGATCGAGGCGGGCAAGCAGGCGCTCGACGATTTCGGCGCGGGCACCACCGGCAGCCGCGTGCTGAACGGCACTTACTCTGGCCACAAGGCGGTCGAGGAAGCGCTCAAGGAATTCTACGGGATGGACCATGCCATGGTCTTCTCGACCGGGTACCAGGCCAACCTGGGGATCATCTCGACCGTCGCTGGCAAGGGCGATTACATCGTGCTCGACATCGATAGCCATGCCTCGATCTGGGATGGCTGCAAGCTGGGCGATGCCGAAGTCGTGCCGTTCAAGCACAACGATATCGAAGCGATGGACAAGCGCCTGGGCCGCATCCCGGAAGGCGCCGGCAAGCTGGTGATCCTGGAGGGCGTCTATTCGATGCTGGGCGACATTGCCCCGCTCAAGGAAATGATCGCGGTGGCCAAGAAGCACGGCGCGATGGTGCTGGTCGACGAGGCGCACTCGATGGGCTTCATCGGCCCCAACGGGCGCGGCGTGGCCGAGGACCAGGGCGTGCTCGACGATGTCGATTTCGTGATCGGCACCTTCTCCAAGTCGGTCGGCACGGTCGGCGGCTTCTGCGTCTCCAACCACCCCAAGTTCGAAATCCTGCGGCTGGTCTGCCGGCCCTATGTGTTCACGGCCTCGCTGCCGCCGAGCGTGGTCCACACCGCTGCCACCTCGATCCGCAAGCTGATGCACGCCGGCAACAAGCGCGCCCACCTGTGGGAGAATTCGCGCGTGCTGCACCAGGGGCTGCGCGAGCGTGGCTTCAAGCTGGGCACGGACAAGGCCGAAAGCGCGATCATCGCGGTGATCATGCCCGACCTGGAGAAGGGGGCGGCAATGTGGGAGGCGCTGCTGAAGGAAGGGCTTTACGTCAACCTGGCC
>JAJTFU010000093.1 GCA_021299075.1 Novosphingobium sp.
TTCGGGGGCGACCGTGACGGCACGGGTGGTTGCCGCCTTGCGTGATCTGCTGGATCGCGGCGAGCCCGGAGAGCTGCTTGATGCGATCCGCGCCTGGCCGGGAGCGCCCTTGGCCGATGCCCTGCCGCTGCGGGTGGCGGGCGGGGTCCATGCGCTGCACTTGAAAGGCGTGGAGCCTGGCCTGGCGGCGATCTACGAGGATCGCGCCGGGGTGGACGATGCGGAAATAGTTGCCGCAGCGATCCGGGCGCACGAGGCGGAGCTGCTGCCGTGGCTGGACGGCCCGCCGCAGACCAACGAAGCTGGCCGCTCCTGTAATTTCATCGCCGCCATGCTGTGGTTGGCCGAGCAGGGCCTGCCACCGCGCTTTGAGTGCTTGGAAATCGGCTCCAGCGCCGGGATCAACCTGATGCTGGATCGCTATCACTATGACCTGGCGGGGGTTCAGGTCGGGCCGGAGCCGGGGGCAATGCGGTTCCAGCCGGAATGGCAGGGCAATCCGCCGCCCGTCCATCAGATCGAGATCGTTTCGACAAAAGGCTGCGATGTCGCGCCGGTCGACCTGACCGATCCCGAACAGGCGCTGCGGCTCAAGGCCTATATCTGGCCCGAACATTCGGTGCGGTTCGGCCGGCTGGAGGCCGCGATTGCCGAGGCGGCTAAGTCAGCGCCAGACCTGGTGCAGATGAACGGGGCTGACTTCATCGAGACCGAATTGGCGAAGCCGCAGCCGGCCGGGACCACGCGGGTGATGATGCATTCGGTGGTCTGGCAATACATCCCGGCCGATCAGCAGGAGCGGATCACCCGGGCAATGGAAACGGCGGGAGCCGCGGCGACGCCCGAACGCCCGTTGGCCTGGATTTCGCTTGAGGCGAACCGCCTGCTGCATCTGCACGAAACGACCGTGCGCTATTGGCCGGGTCGAGCAGAGCCGGTTCAGGTAGCAACCGCCCACCCGCACGGCGCTAGTATTGCCTGGCAAGCCTGAACCAGGCGATCGTGTCGTCGATTCGCTCCTTCCACCCGCCATGGTAGGAGACCCATTCCCAACCCGAAACCACCGCAAAGGCGGCGACGCCCAGGCCGCCGACTTGCAGCGTGGTCAGCAGGCCCTGCCAGGCGGCATAGCCCAGTCCGACAAACAGCAGCGTTCCGATCAGGTGTGACAGCGGAAAGTTGCCGAGCGGGTTGGAGTTGCGCTTGAACAGGCCAAGCCCGACCAGGAACAGCACCCCGCCGCCGCACATCACCAGCGCCAGCTTGCCGTCAGCGGGCTTGCTCCAGTTGTCGAGCAGCTTGGCGTCGGCCACGGCAAAGATAACGATGCCCAGGACGATCGGCATGTGGAGATAGGTATAGGCGTTGCGCGCCACGCGGCCGACCTCCGCATTCTCGCTGATATGCTCCGACCCGCGCTTCTGGCCGAGGTCGAAATAGAGCCACCACATCAGCACCGATGAGAGGAAGGCGAGGGCGAAGGCGATGTCCCAGTCCGACGCCTTCGACCGGCCCAGGCCCGGCACCGGGAACAGCGTGATTGGGCCAAGGTATTCGATCACCACGGCCAGCAGCCACCAGGCCAGCCGCTCTTCCTCGGGCCGCAGCACGCCGATCAGCCAGAACGGCGCAGCAAAGCAGAACCACACGGCGATCCGCATCATGTTGCGCGCGTTGGTCTGCTGCTCACGGTAGAGCACGAAGGACATGAAGACCGTCCGCCCCAGCTGCAGCAGGACATAGCTGGCCGCGAACAGCCAGGCATATTTGCTGAAGCCATAGGGCAGGGCGACTGCCATCAGCAGGCTCAAGGCCATCAGCCCCAGCAGCATGACGCGGATCTCGAACCGCTCCGGATCGGCCCAATTGGTCGCCCAGGTGGTGTACATCCAGGCCCACCACACCGCGAGGAACAGCACCAGCGCCTGGGCAAAGCCCAGCCAGGTCAGATGGTCCTTCAGAAAGTGCGACAGCTGGGTGATCGCGAAGACGAAGACCAGGTCGAAGAACAGCTCCAGGAAGCTGACCGGGGCGTGCCCGCCGCCGTGATTGCGCAGCAGCGATCGGCGGCTTTTCGCTTCGGCCGCGGCAATCGCGGCGCCGATCCCCCCACGCTGCGCCTCAGCCATGGCCGGTCCGGGTCAGGAAGCTATCGAGCGCGGCATTGACTTCGTCCGGGGCCTCCCACTGTACGAAGTGGCCGCAGCCGGGGACCTGCACCAGCGTGAGGTCCTCGATCACTTCATCCAGCCCATCAAGGTTGGCGGCGGGCAGGGCGATATCGTCCATCGCCCAGACCACCAGCGTCGGGATGGTCAGCTTGGGCAGGGCCGGCGGCGTCCACCCGGCCGGAATTTCATAAGGCGCATCCAGGTCGAGCACTTCCATCGGGCTTGCCCGATACCAGTTGAGCATGGCGATGGAGGCTTCGCGGTTCGAATAGTCCTCGATCAGCGCGGCGCGCTCGGCCGGGTCCATCTTGGGGTTTTCCGGCATTTCGCCAAAGGCCTTCAGGAGCACGCCGCCGAGGCCGAACTGCTCGACCAGCGCGTCACTGGCCGGATCGCGGAACACCCGGAAATACTGGCTCGCCTGGCGCTGCTGGCGGTTGGTGTAGAGCAGCTTGGGGAAGATCGTGGGGTGCGGGGCATTCATCACGACGGCGCGCGTCACCCGGCCGTTGAGCTGCCCCATGATCGCCACGCCCCAGGCGATCGCGCCGCCCCAGTCATGCCCGACAATCGTGAAGGTCCCAACGCCGAGCGCATCGGCCAGCTGAAACACATCGCCGATCAGCTTGTCGGGCGTGTAGCTCTCCACCCCCACGGGCTTGGACGAGCCGCGATAGCCGCGCTGGTCCGGCGCGATGCAGCGATAGCGGCCGGACAGGTGCGCGATCTGGTGGCGCCACGTGCGGTGGCTGTCGGGGAAACCGTGGAGGAAGATCAGCACCGGCCCGTCGCGCGGGCCCGTGTCCACTACATCGAGTTCGATCCCGTTGGTCAGGGTTACGCGGGTCTGCTCCATCACTTCTGCGCCTCGGACTTCATCTTTTCCGCATAGCCGGAAGCCATCATCGCTGCGACCTGATCGAACAGGGCGTCGGGGGTGCGGCGCAGCTCGCCCATTCTTGCCTCGCCGCCTTCGGCCACGATGATTTCGCGTTCGTCAGCCAGCATGGCGTCCAGCATCCACTTCGCCGCAACCTGCGGATCGATCCCGTTGTCGATGACCGAATCGCTGGCCCCGCGGGCCGAACCATCGGCGGTGAGTGCATTGCGCGAGACATCGGTGCGGATCGATCCAGGGTAGATCGTGTGAACCGTGAGCCCCAGGACCGAAGTCTCGGCCCGCAAGGCATCGGCATAGCCGGCCAGGCCAAACTTGGCCGCACAATAGGCGGTGCGCATCGGCACGCCGACCTTGCCGGCGATCGACGAGATATAGGCGAGCCGGCCCGACTTGCGCGCCGCCATGCGTGGCAGGATCTCCTGGGTCAGCGCGATAGGCGCGAGCAGATCGACATCAATGATCCGCTGATAGACCGGATAGGCCGTCTCCACCGCCAGGCTGCGCTGCGAAATGCCGGCATTGTTGACCAGCAGGTCGATTCCACCCGACCAGGCCCAGGCCCGTTCAACTGCCGGAGCCAGCGCTGCGATGTCGGTCGTCTCGAATGGCAGGATCAGGCAATCGCCGCCACAGTCCGCTGCCACGGCCTCAAGCGCATCGACCTTTCGGCCCGACAGGACCAACCGCGCGCCCTGACCAGCCAGCGCCTTGGCGAGCGCTGCGCCGATCCCGGAAGAAGCGCCGGTGATCCAGGCGGTCTGTCCCTTGAAGCTCATGTCACTCTCCCTGTTATCGGTCTTAGCTCTTGTCGCTGTTGGTCAGTGGTACCTGCGGGATCGGGATGAATTCATCCTCGTCACCGGGTACCTTCGGAAAGCGGCCCTGCCGCCAGTCATCCTTGGCCTGGTTGATCCGCTCGCGGCTGGAGGAGACGAAGTTCCACCAGACATGGCGCGGACTGCCGATGGCGGCACCGCCCAGCAGCATCACGCGCCCGCCGCGCTCGCTGGCCAGCCGCATGGTCTGGTCCGGCGCGAGCACGGCCAGCTCGTAAAGCCCCAGCGCCACGCCATCGACACTGGCCGCGCCGCCAACCAGCATCACTGCGCGTTCCTCGGCTGCTGAATCGATCGGGATGGCCCCGCCGGGGGCGAGCACGATCTCGGCATAGATGGTATCGGAATGCTGGGTGGTAGGGGCGGCGTGGCCCCACAGACTACCCATGATGACGCGGGCGGAAACGCAAGTATCCTCGATCAGCGGCAGGCCGGTCTGCGCCTCGAAGGCCGGGTCGATCTCTTCCTTGCCATCGGGCAGGGCCAGCCAGGTCTGCATTCCGTACATCGGCTTGGCCAGATCGCGCTCAGCTGGCAGCCCGCGCTCGGAATGGACGATGCCGCGCCCGGCAGTCATCAGGTTGACCTGGCCGGGGCGGATCGTGGCGAAGGTGCCCAGACTGTCGCGGTGATCGATCGCACCTTCGAACAGCCAGGTGACCGTGGCGATACCGATATGCGGATGCGGACGCACGTCCATCGCCGCGCCGGGCGGCACGATGGCGGGGCCGAACTGGTCGACGAACACGAAGGGCCCGACCATGACCCGGCGCGGCGATGGCAGCACCCGGCGCACCTGAAAGGCGCCAAGATCATGCGTCACCGGCTGGATCGTGGTCAGAATGGTCACTCGCCGGGTGCCTTGGCCTTGATTGCCAGTGCATGGACCCGCTGGCCGGGAATGTCGCCCAGCGCGGCATTGACCAGGCGTTGGCGCTGGAGCCGCGAAACCCCGGCAAAGGCCGCGCTTTCGATCTCCACCGTGAAGTGCGATTCGCCCGAGCCGTCATCGCCCATGTGGCCGTGGTGCTTGGCCGAATCGTTGATCACGGCAAGGTGGGTCGGAGCAAATGCAGCGGTCAGCAGTGCCTGGATTTCGTTCGCTAGGGGTGTGGTCATGTCTTCCCTTCTACCCGAACAATCGCCATGTGGAAGCGGTGAAGCACGATCGTTTTCATGGCCGGGTCCAGGGTGCCCAGCGCCGCTGCATGGCCCCCGGATGCCAGGAAGCCGGGGAATTCCGCGCGCCCGGTGAACGCCGGCCCAGATTTGATGGGCCGGGTGACTATCGCTGGTTCTGCCTCGACCACGTCCGCGCGTTCAACGCCGGGTATGACTGGTTTGCCGGGATGTCGCCCGAGGAGATCATGCGCGCACAAAACCCGATTCACGGCTGGGAGCGCGAGACGCGGGCCTTCTCCCCCACCGCCGGGATCGATTCCGCCCCGCGCTGGGCCGATTTCAAGGATCCGCTGGAAGCGATCAGCGGGCGGGCGCGGGCGCGTAAACCGGCGCAGCGTCAGGATGGCCGGGCGGTAACCCCGGACGAGCGCCGCGCGCTCGATGTGCTCGGTCTCGCGCTTGACGCCACCCGCAGCGACCTGCGCAGCCGCTATTCGCAGCTGGTCCGCAAATATCATCCCGATCGCAACGGCGGCGACCGCAGTTTCGAAACGCGGCTGCAGGAAGTGGTTGAGGCCTATCAGCTGCTGCGCCGCGCGGCGGCTTTCGCCTGATCAGGCCTTGCGGCTCTCCTCAATCAGCCGGTTGTCGATGCCCTTGGCTGCCTTGTAGGCCGAGCGGGCCTGGAGTCGTTCGGCATAGGCGACAAAGGCCTCGTTCGGCGGGATCGAGCCGAAGGTCAGGCCCCAGTCGACCTGACTGCCGACATAGACGTCCGCCATGGTGAAACGCTCACCACACACAAAATTGTTCCCCTCGAAATGACTCTCCAGCGCAGCGACCGCCCGTTCATAGCTGCCCCAGCCGGCCATGCCCTGGCGCTCGGGCGGCAGTTCCCAGCCCATCGAACGGGTGATGATCGCCTGCTCGACCGGCCCGGCGGCGAAGAACAGCCAGCGATAATAGTCCGCCGCTTCGTCAGCCGACGGGCCGAGCCCTGCTTCGGGCTGCGCTTCAGCCAGGTAGGCGCAGATCGCAGCGCATTCGGTGATAACCTTGTCGCCGGTTTCGCTGTGATGGATCAGCGTCGGCACCTTTCCCATCGGATTGGCGGCGAGCAGGGCGGGGGGCTTGTTGTCCCACGGCACCAGCACCTGATCATAGTCCACTCCCGCCTCGTGCAGCGCCCAGCGGGCAATCTGGCCGCGGCTCATCGGGTTGGTGAAGAAGGTGTAGGCAGCCATGGCGGGATCCTCTCGATGAGAACAAAAGTGGAACAATAGCGTTCAAACCGGGCCGGTCAAGGGCTCCCGACGAGCGAGAACAGCGCCCCTTGGGGATCGACGCCCTGGATGATCCACAAGGAGCCGGGCACCTCGTGCGGGCCGTTGACGATCTGGCCGCCATTGGCCGTAACCCGGTCCTTCGCCGCGGTAATGCTGTCGACCCAGAAGTAGTGGCACCAGAGCGGGGCTGGGACCTCATCGGGCTTGCCCATGATCGCGCCAACGGTCGTGCCGTCCTGGGCGATGAACTGGTATTTGCCCATTGGCCCCATGTCCATCGCATCGGGCAGGGTCCAGCCGAACTGCTTGGTATAGAGGGATATCGCGCTTTCGAAGCTGCCGGCCATCAACTCGTTCCAGCCGCAGCGGCCCGGGTGGGGCATGGCCGAGAAGCAGGTGTTCTCCCCGCCGCCGGGCGGGGGCGTCGGCGTCATGATGTAGAACGGCGCACCATCCGGATCGGCGACCATTGCGATCCGCCCGGCCATTGGCACGTCGCGCGCCGGCATCAGGCTCTTGCCGCCAGCCGCTTCAATTGCTGTCACGCTGGCATCGACATCGTCTACCCCGATATAGCCCAGCCAGCAGGCCCGCGCGCCGTGGTCGGTCATGTCCTGCGAGAGTTTGAGGACGCCGCCGGTCATCCCGCCATCGGCATTGGCGATAAAGCCATAGTCGCCGGTTTCGGGTGTGCCCGGTTGGATGCTCCAGCCGACCACCGCATCGTAGAACGCCTTGGCTCCGACCGGGTTCGGGGTCATCAGCTCGTACCAGACCCAGCTGCCCTGAAGCTTAGCCATTGGCGCTGTCTCGCTGCTTCATGTCCACCACCGGCACGAAGCCGCCGAAGATCAGGCGCTTGCCATCGAACGGCATCGGGTTCTTCGCCGGGTCCATGCGCGGGTCGGCTTTGGCGGGATCGTTCGCCATCTCCATCATTCGCGCCATGGCGGCGTCGCGAGTGGCCTTGTCGGGCCACTCAACCCAAGAGAACAGGACCTCCTCGTCCTCTTGCGCCTTCACCGCCATGCGAAAGTCGGTGGTTTGGCCATCGGGGACATCGTCGCCCCAGCATTCGACCACGCGCAGCGCGCCCATTTCGATAAAGACCGCGTCGCCCTGGTTGGCATGGGCGATGAATTTGTCGCGGTTGGCGCGCGGACAGGCGATCACGAAGCCATCGATATAGGTCATCGCGCGGCCTCCTCGGTCTTGGCTTCACCGCCGGCAAAAGCCGCGTCCATCCAGAACGGCTCCCAGACATGGCCATCGGGATCGAGCAGCGAGCGCTGGTACATGAAGCCATGATCTTCGGGCGGATTGACGTCGGCCGTGCCGCCATGGGCTGCGCCCACTTCGACCAAGTGATCGACCTCGGCCCGATCGTCGAGCGCCAGGGCGAGCGAGACCTCACTCGAACCCGGCGGGCAGATCGGGCGGGTGGTAAAGCCCTGCCACTTGGCGTGGGTCAGCAGCATGACGTAGATCGCATCCGACCAGACCATGCAGGCGGCGGTCTCGTCGCTGAACTGCGGGTTATTGGCAAAGCCCAGGGCGGTATAGAACCGCATGGCCCGAGGCAGGTCCGCGACCGGCAGGTTGACGAAGATCATTCTACTCATGACATGCTCTCCTTCTTGTCAGCCCCCGGTTTGAACAGCATTTCGACATAGCGGCGCAGGTGCAGCACGCTCTCGCGCGCGACCGCGGGGTCGCCCGCTGCCTTGGCCAGTACGAAGGCTCCCTGCAGTACCGACTGGACATGGCGGGCGAGGCCAAGCGCGGTAATGCCGGGCGGGTTCCCGTACAGATCCAGCACTTGCTGCACGTCCACCGCCAGCGCCTCGCAATAGGCGTTGAAGCTGGCATCGCAGGCGGCGCGGATCGCATCGCTGGTGGCGAAGGCTTCCTGGACCATGGTCCCGGCAAAGCAGGTAAAGCCCTCAGCCGGGCCGCCAATCATTTCAAGGCGCATGTCGATATGACCCAGCAGCCGGTCGAGCGGATCCTTGAGCTTGGTATAGGCCGGCAGCTCGAACAGCGGCGCGGCGTGGGCGGTCCACTGTTCGGCGGCGGCGACGCCAAGCGCTTCCTTCGAGGCGAAGTGGTGGAAGAAGGCGCCCTTGGTCACGCCGGCGGCGCTGCAGATCTCGTCCACCGATGTGGCGGCATAGCCCTTGCGCCGCACCAGGTGATGCGCCGAATCGATCAGCCGGGTCCGGGCGGTCTGGCGTTCGGGCAGGGAGGAGCGACTCGCGTTCATGGCAGTGACATACCGACCGGTTGGTATGGAAACAAGAGCACTTGATTGGAAGGTGCCAGTGGTACGGCGAGTGGCAGGTTCTGAAGGTTTAGGTTTCCGCCTTGGTCTGGCGATATAGCTCGCGGTCCGCCGCCAGCGCCGCCTGGTAGGCTGGCCGGGCATGGCAGCGTTCGGCATAGGCCAGGAAGGCGTCATGCCGGGGCAGCAGCTTTAGGTTCAGGCCCCAGTCGAACTGGCTGGTAAGGTAGACGTCGGCCATGGTGAAGCGTGTCCCGCAGGCATATTGGTGCTGCGAGAGGTGTGCGTCCAAGGCGGCAACGGTGCGATCGAAACTGCCGAACCCGGCCGTACCCTCGCGCTCCGCCGGGAGCTCCCAGCCGAGCATTTTCGCCATCAGCGCCTGCTCC
>JAJTFU010000094.1 GCA_021299075.1 Novosphingobium sp.
CGAAGTCGCGACCTCGGCTGGCGTTGCGCCATAGCCAGTCTCGAAATCGAGCGTCACCGACAGATCGGTCACGCGCACTATGCGTTCCACGTTGCGCAGGGCATCGTCGATCGAGAAGTCCTCGCCATCGGCAAAGCCTTGGGCTTCGGCTACGCCATAGGAACCGGTGGCAATCGCCTTGGCCCCTGCTCGTGCTACCGCCCGCGCGCTGCCGGCATCCCAGATATTGAACAGCATCAGCGGATCGCCGGGGACATGGAGCGCCCTGAATGCGGTTACGGGGTCAGTCATTTCGCTTCCTTTTCGAGCAGCCTGCGCTTGATCTCCAAGCCATAGGCATAACCCCCCAGACCGCCACCTGTTGCAATGACCCGGTGACAGGGGATCAGGACAGCGACATTGTTGGCACCATTGGCGCTGCCAGCGGCCCGGACCGCCTTGGGCCGACCGACCGCAGCGGCCAATTGCGCATAGGTGCGCGTCTCGCCCGGCGGAATGCGGCGCAGTTCCTTCCACACCGCTTCCTGAAAGGCCGTGCCCTTCACGTCGAGCGGGATGTGACCGAAGTCACCCGGCGCTTCGACGGCGGCGACGACCTGCTCGAGCAGCGCTGCGAACTCGGCACCGCCCTCGACCAGTTCAGCCTTGGGAAAACGAGCTTCGAGCGCCTCGCGACCCTCGTTGAAAGACAGCCGGCAGACACCCTTGTCGGTCGCGGCAACCAGCATGGCGCCAAGCGAGGTTGGCACGACCGCCCAGTGGATCGTTACGCCCTGCCCGCCGTTGGCCCAAGCCGAAGGTGCCATGCCAAGTCTCCCTTGAGTGCCTTCATAGAATCGGCTCGGTCCGGAATAGCCCGCGGCATAGATCGCGTCGGTCACCCGGCCCTCGCCGGTCAGCGCCTCGGCCGCGCGCTCTTGCATTAACGCACGAGCATAGGCGGCAGGCGACAGGCCGGTGTGGCGGGTAAAGACCCGCTGAAAGTGTGTCGGAGAATAACCGGTCTCCGCCGCCAGCGCCGCCAGGGCGAGCGGTTGCTCGGCCGACTTGATCGCCGCGATGGCCGCCAGCACAGCGCGCTCGTCGCGGCTGACGTCATCAGGCAGGCAGCGCTTGCACGGCCTGAGGCCGGCAGCCCGCGCGGCTGCGCCGTCGGCGAAGAAGCGCACGTTGTGTCGCGCCGGATGCCGGGCCGCGCAGGACGGACGGCAATAGATTCCGGTGGTGAGCACGCCAGTGACAAAGCGCCCGTCGAAGGCCCGGTCGCGGGCCAGGACGGCGGTCCAGGCGTCGTCAGCATCAATCATCTTGGCAGTCATGGCTTAGCTCCTTGTTGAAGCAAGCCCTGCCCGATGCGGATGCGCCGTGCGTCCCGAAGCTTGCGGTCAAACCTTGCCGATCAGCCTCCGCAGGCCCGGAACAGCATCAGCGTCCGTTCCTTTGCCAGGTCTGCACTCTCCGGATGCCAGTCCTTGCGCCGGTCCGAGTTGAAGCCATGGCCTGCTTCGTAAACAAAGATCTGCGCTGTCGGGTGCTGCTTTTCGATCAGCTTCTCGACCGGTGCGAACTCGACCAGGTTGTCATAGCGCCCGAAATGGCAGATCGCCGGTGCCTGCGGCGCCTCGTCGGCAAAGCGGGTGGCGACATAACCGCCGTAATAGGATGAGGCTGCGGTCAGGTTCGGGCTGATCTGCGCCATCCGCCAGGCGACCGATCCGCCAAAACAATAGCCGACGATGAATACCGGCCCGCCCTTGTCGGCGAGCCAGTCAATGCAGGTCTGCGTGTCCTTGAGGCCCTGATCCCAATCATGCTCGTTGCGGGCAATCTCGACCGCGCGCTCCCAGTCGGCACCAGTATAGCCCAGCGCGCAGCCAGGCTCCTGCCGGTCGAACAGGCCAGGGCTGAGCACTTCATAGCCATCCTCGGCATATTCGTCGCACAGCTCGCGGATGTGGTCGGTAACGCCGAAGATCTCCTGGACCAGGACCAGGCCGCCACGACGCTCGCCATTCGGCATGGCATGGTAGACCGGCATTTGGTGCCCATCCGACATAGTGATCACAATCGTTTCGCCCATCGACCGGTCCTTCGCTCACATTGCTTGGCGGATAGTCCTAACCCCACCTTGCATCGCAGCACAATCGCCGCTATGCGCGCCCCCGTCCAAGGGGCAGATGTGCGGGCCTGGCCCGCTTCCGCCCCATCAATGCACCCGATGCAAGGAACTTGAGCGCGTGGAGAATTCCGGCGGCATTACGGCCAGCTTGCAGGGGCGATACGCCTCTGCGCTTTATGAGCTGGCCAGCGAATCCAAGGCTGTAACCGCTGTCGAGGGTGACCTCGACAAGCTGGGCGCGGCGATTCTCGGCAACGCCGATCTGGCCGCACTGATTCGCAATCCGCAGATCGGCCGCGATGCCGCTGCCGCCGCGATGGCCGAAGTCGGCAAGCTGCTCGGCCTGCATCAGCTCACCCAGAACTTCATCGGCGTGCTGGCGGGCAACCGTCGCCTCGCCGCGCTGCCCGATGTGGTCCGCGCCTTCAGCACGATCGCTACCGCTGCCCGCGGCGAAGTGACCGCCGAAGTGACCAGCGCCCATCCGCTCAGCGATGCCCAGCTCAAGGCGCTTGCCGCCAAGCTGAAGGCCCGTGAAGGCAAGGACGTGAAGATCAAGGCGAATGTCGACCCCGAAGTGCTCGGGGGCTTGGTGGTCCGGATCGGCTCCACCCAGATCGACAGTTCGATCCGTACCCGTTTGAACACCCTCGCGAATGCGATGAAAGGCTGAACATGGATATCCGCGCCGCTGAAATCTCGAAGGTCATCAAGGACCAGATCGCCAGCTTCGGCACCAAGGCCCAGGTCTCGGAAGTCGGCACCGTGCTGTCCGTCGGTGACGGCATCGCCCGCATCCACGGCCTCGACAAGGTCCAGGCCGGTGAAATGGTCGAATTCGCCAACGGCGTGAAGGGCATGGCCCTGAACCTCGAAGCCGACAACGTCGGCGTCGTG
Organism: Novosphingobium sp.; assembly: GCA_021299075.1. Classification (GTDB taxonomy): domain Bacteria; phylum Pseudomonadota; class Alphaproteobacteria; order Sphingomonadales; family Sphingomonadaceae; genus Novosphingobium. The sequence continues at coordinate 3,017 of JAJTFU010000094.1, forward strand.
ATCTTCGGCTCGGACGCCGAGATCAAGGAAGGCGACACCGTCAAGCGCACCGAAACCATCGTGGACGTCCCCGTCGGCAAGGGCCTGCTGGGCCGCGTGGTCGACGCGCTGGGCAACCCGATCGACGGCAAGGGCCCGATCGTGGATGCCACCCGCATGCGCGTCGAAGTCAAGGCTCCGGGCATCATCCCGCGCCAGTCGGTGAACGAGCCCGTCCAGACCGGCCTAAAGGCGATCGACGCCCTGGTTCCCGTTGGCCGCGGCCAGCGCGAACTGATCATCGGTGACCGCCAGACCGGCAAGACCGCCGTCGCGATCGACACCTTCATCAACCAGAAGGGCGTCAACGCCGGCACCGACGAGAGCAAGAAGCTCTACTGCATCTACGTCGCCGTCGGCCAGAAGCGCTCGACCGTCGCGCAGATCGTCCGCCAGCTCGAAGAAAACGGCGCGATGGAATACTCGATCGTCGTCGCCGCAACCGCTTCGGAGCCGGCTCCGCTGCAGTACCTGGCGCCCTATACCGGTGCGACTATGGGCGAATTCTTCCGCGACAACGGCATGCACGCCGTGATCGTGTATGACGACCTTTCGAAGCAGGCCGTCGCCTATCGCCAGATGTCGCTGCTGCTGCGCCGCCCGCCGGGCCGCGAAGCCTATCCGGGTGACGTGTTCTATCTCCACAGCCGCCTGCTCGAGCGTGCGGCCAAGATGAATGACAGCCTGGGCGGTGGTTCGCTGACCGCGCTGCCGATCATCGAAACCCAGGCGGGCGACGTGTCGGCCTACATTCCGACCAACGTGATCTCGATCACCGACGGCCAGATCTTCCTTGAAACCGGCCTGTTCTATCAGGGCGTCCGTCCGGCGATCAACGTCGGTCTGTCGGTCAGCCGCGTCGGCGGCGCCGCCCAGACCAAGGCGATGAAGAAGGTTTCAGGCTCGATCAAGCTGGAGCTGGCGCAGTACCGCGAAATGGCGGCCTTCGCCCAGTTCGGTTCGGACCTCGACGCCTCGACCCAGAAGCTGCTCAACCGCGGTGCGCGTCTGACGGAACTGCTCAAGCAGGCCCAGTTCAGCCCGCTGCCGTTCGAAGAGCAGACCGTGTCGATCTTCGCTGGCACCAATGGCTACCTCGATGCCGTCGCGACCGGCGACGTCGTCCGCTACGAAGCCGAAATGCTCAGCTTCATGCGCGACAAGCACGCCGACGTGCTGAAGCTGATCCGCGACACCCGCGATTTCGGCGACGATGCCAAGAAGGGCACCGTGGCCGCACTCGAAGCTTTCGCGAAGCAGTTCGCCTGATCCGATTGAAAGGGTAAGGCTTCATGGCCTCGCTTAAGGAACTCAAAGGTCGGATCAACTCGGTCAAGTCGACCCAGAAGATCACCAAGGCCAAGCAGATGGTCGCCGCGGCGAAGCTGCGCAAGGCGCAGGCCAATGCCGAAGCGGCGCGGCCCTATGCCGCGCGTCTCGCCACGGTGATGGGCTCACTCGCTGCCAAGATCACGGTCAGCGAAAACAGCCCCAAACTGCTCGCCGGGACGGGCAAGGACCAGGTTCACCTGCTGGTCGTCGCCAACTCGGACAAGGGCCTGTGCGGCGCGTTCAATTCGAACATCGTGAAGGCCGCGCTGGTCAAGGCCCGCAGCCTTGAAGCCGAAGGCAAGACCGTGCTGTTCTACCTCGTCGGCCGCAAGGGCCGCGCGGTGATCCGCCGGCTCTATCCGAAGGCCGTGCTGGCCATGTTCGACACGACCGACGTGCGCGAACCCGGCTTTGCCGAGGCGCAGAAGGTCGCGAACGAGCTGGTGGCGCTGTACGACGAAGGCAAGTTCGACGTCGCCCACCTGTTCTTCTCGACCTTCAAGTCGGCGCTGGCGCAGGATCCGACCGAACAGCAGATCATCCCCGTCCCCGCGCCCAAGGTAGCTGCCAGCAGCAGCGACCGTGCCGTGGTGGAATACGAGCCTGAGGAAGAAGCCATCCTCGCCGAACTGCTGCCGCGCTATCTGCGGACCCAGCTGTTCGGTGCGCTGCTGGAAAACCAGGCTTCGGAACAGGGTGCGTCGATGACCGCAATGGACAACGCCACGCGCAACGCGGGCGAACTGATCCAGAAGCTGACCATTCAATACAACCGCAGCCGCCAGGCCGCGATTACCACCGAACTGATCGAAATCATCGCTGGCGCCGAAGCGCTCTAACGACTTTCAAGGCAAGGAAACGACCATGGCCACCGCAGCCAAGACCACCACTCGCAAGAAGGCCGCTCCGGCCGCCGCCAACACCGCTGGCGGCAAGATCAGCCAGGTCATCGGCGCTGTCGTCGACGTGACCTTCGACGGCGAACTGCCGGCGATTCTCTCGGCGCTGGAAACTGACAATAACGGCAACCGTTTGGTGCTCGAAGTTGCCCAGCACCTGGGTGAAAACACCGTTCGTACCATCGCGATGGACTCGACCGACGGTTTGACCCGCGGTCAGCCGGTCACCGCCACTGGCGCGCAGATCTCGGTTCCGGTTGGTCCCAAGACCCTTGGCCGCATCCTCAACGTCATCGGTGAACCGATCGACGAGCGTGGTCCGGTCGGCGCCGAAAAGCGCAACCCGATCCACGCCGAAGCCCCGCTGTTCGTCGACCAGTCGACCGAAGCTGCCATTCTCGTCACCGGCATCAAGGTGATCGACCTGCTCGCGCCCTATGCGCGCGGCGGCAAGATCGGCCTGTTCGGCGGCGCCGGCGTTGGCAAGACCGTGCTGATCCAGGAACTGATCAACAACATCGCCAAGGGCCACGGCGGCGTGTCGGTCTTCGCGGGCGTCGGTGAACGTACCCGTGAAGGTAACGACCTCTACCACGAATTCCTCGACGCCGGCGTTATCGCCAAGGATGCCGATGGCAACCCGACCCCTGAAGGTTCGAAGGTGGCGCTGGTGTTCGGCCAGATGAACGAGCCCCCGGGCGCCCGCGCCCGCGTCGCGCTCTCGGGCCTGACCATGGCCGAATACTTCCGCGATGAAGAAGGCCAGGACGTGCTGTTCTTCGTCGACAATATCTTCCGCTTCACCCAGGCGGGTTCGGAAGTGTCGGCGCTGCTCGGCCGTATTCCTTCGGCGGTGGGCTACCAGCCGACCCTGGCGACCGACATGGGCGCGCTGCAGGAACGCATCACCTCGACCAACAAGGGTTCGATCACCTCGGTCCAGGCGATCTACGTTCCCGCGGACGACCTTACCGACCCGGCGCCGGCCGCCTCGTTTGCTCACCTTGACGCCACGACCACTCTGTCGCGCGCGATCTCGGAACTGGGCATCTACCCGGCCGTTGACCCGCTCGACTCGACCAGCCGCGTGCTGACCCCGGCCGTTGTCGGCCAGGAGCACTACGACGTGGCCCGCCGCGTTCAGGAAACGCTGCAGAAGTACAAGTCGCTGCAGGACATCATCGCGATCCTGGGCATGGACGAGCTTTCGGAAGAAGATAAGCTCACCGTGGCCCGCGCCCGCAAGATCCAGCGCTTCCTGTCGCAGCCGTTCCACGTCGCCGAAGTCTTCACCAACATCCCGGGCAAGTTCGTCCAGGTCGAAGACACCGTGCGTTCGTTCAAGGCCGTGGTCGAAGGCGAATACGATCACCTGCCCGAAGCCGCCTTCTACATGGTCGGCGGGATCGACGAAGCGGTCGAAAAGGCCAAGAAGCTGGCTGAGGACGCCTAAGCATCATGGCCCTGCACTTCGAACTCGTCACGCCGGCACGGCTCGTTCGCTCGGAAGACGTCCACATGGTGGTCGTCCCCGGTGCGGAAGGCGAGTTCGGCGTGCTGGAAGGGCACGCGCCCTTCATGTCGACCATCCGCGATGGTGCCCTGCTGGTCTACCGGACCGAAGGCGCCGCTCCGGAAACCATCCAGATCCAGGGCGGCTTCGCTGAAGTCGCCGCAACTGGCCTGACCGTCCTGGCAGAACACGTCGAAGGCTAAGGCTTTCGGCTCCAACCGGACAAGCAAAGGGCAGCCTGCGGGTCGCCCTTTTCGTTTGCGCCGACCTGCCGATGCGCAGATAGCCCAGCAATGCCAGCGCTCTACGACACGATCGGGATCGATTACGCCCAGTTGCGCAAGCCCGATCCACGGATCGCGGTGCAGATCGAGCGGGCGCTGGGCGCGGCGCGGACGGTCCTCAATGTCGGTGCTGGCACCGGGTCCTATGAACCAGCAGATCGCGATGTGGTGGCGCTGGAGCCTTCAGCCGAGATGATCAGCCAGCGTCCGCCAGGGGCGGCCCCGGCTGTGCAAGGTTCGGCCGGAGCCATCCCCTTCCCTGACCAGAGTTTCGATGCGGCGATCGGCGTGCTGACGATCCATCATTGGGCCGACCAGCAGCAGGGCATCCGCGAGATGTGCCGGGTTGCCCGCGAACGGGTGGTGCTGTTGACTTTCGATCCGGCCGCGCGGCCCTGGCTGACCGATTACCTGCCCGAACTGGCTACGCTGGACGAGGCCGCCATGCCGTCGCTCGACACACTGTCGGACTGGCTCGGGTCGGTCGCGATCGAGCCGGTGCTGGATCCGCGCATCCGCAAGGGCAGCTCCTCGTTCTGGAAGATTGAGCAGGCCGAAGCTGGGTTGGCCCGACTGGCAGAGGATCTTGCCAACGGCGTCTGGGAGCAGCGCTATGCTGCCTTGCTGGCCGGGGACAGCTACGATGCAGGATACCGGCTGGTCATCTCGCTCAGATAACCGCTATTTCTGTCTGCGCCCATAAGTCAGGTTGCGCCACAGTCGCTCCATTGGTCCCATGGCGTGATGAGCCAGCCACCAGCGCGAGAACACCACCTGGCAAGCGAAGATTGTCAGGGCAATGGCATAGATCCCCAAGGGCCTGACCTGTCCAATCAGCCCGAAGCCAACGCCATAGAACAGCACGATCCCGATCAGCGTATGGCTCAGATAATTGGTCAGCGCCATCCGCCCTGGCGCGGCGAACAGTTCCAGCACGCCGCGCGCGCGGGGCCAGGCCAGGAGGAAGGCAGCCCCATAGGCGAGGGCCATGGGCACTGTACCTAGCAGCGACGGCCAGTCGGCCTGTCCCTGCTTGGGTAGCAGGGCATAGGCCAGAGTCGGCGGTAGCCCCAGTAGCAAGCCTGCCAGCAAGGTGCGGCGCAGCAGTGTCCGGTCACCGGGCAAGCGCCCGGATGCAAACCAGCGGCCCACAATCAGCCCCAGCAGCATGATCCCCAGCACTTTGGGGATACGCCAGGTTTCGACCTTTAGCCCCCAGGCATAGATTGAACCGCTGCCAATCCAGGCAGCCAACTGGTCCCACCGGCCGCTCGCCAGTATTGCCACCCCATTGTCAGCTGTAATTCGTGTGCCAAACGCCAGAGCAACTGCATCGCTCAGCGCGTAGAGTGCGGCATGCGACGCCCAGCCCAGCGCGGCGAAGAGCGCGCGCGCCGCGAAAGGAACGACGAAAATGAGCAGGACGGCCGCGATGGCGAGCCGGGTCTCGCTCCAGCGAATGAACAGCGGCAGGATCAGCCCCATCAGCGCATAGAGCGTCAGGATATCGCCATCCCAGATCAGACAGGAATGGATCAGGCCGATCCCCAGCAGCACCAGCACGCGCCGCCGGTAGATAGCCAGTCCATTGCCGCCACGCCCTTCGATTCGCGCCAGCTGAAGTGCGAATCCAGCCCCGAACAGCAGCGAGAACAGCGTGTAGAACTTTCCGGCGACCACCAGATGGTGGAACCGGTACTGCCACAAGGCATCGTCCGCCCCGGCTAGAGCCAATTGCTGGTCCTTGGTCATCAGGCCCCAGCCCGACCAGACCAGGATATTGGCGAGCAAAATCCCAAGCAGCGCAAAACCGCGCAGCGCGTCTAGCGCCTCGATCCGCTCGGCCGCAGTGGCCGCAGCTGGCTTTGCTAGATCGTCACGGTCCCCGTTATGCATGTCACGCATTGCCCCCCGACATGGATGCTAGACCCTTCAAAGCGGATGTCGATCCAGCCATCGCGGCCAACCTGGCGCCCCTGGCTGGCGCGGTAGCTGTCGCCATCGCCGACTTGCCCGGCGTTCAGGCGGAATGCCGCCGCCGCACCATTGCCGCTGCCGCAGACGGGATCCTCGGGGATGCCATCGCCGGGGGCAAAGCTACGGACCACCACGCGGTCACCTTCGACGGCATAAAGCGTAGCGCCGGTCCAACCCTTCGGCCCGTAATAGGCGGCCAATCGCGCTTCATCGTGCGCCAGGTTTTCCAGCGCCGCGATACCATCCACTTCGGCCACCAGCCAGACTGGCCCGACATCGACCGCCTGGGCCGCGCCCTTGACCGGGGCATTGATCCAGGCTGTCGCTTCCGGGTCGGTGAGCTCGGTCAGAGCATAGCGCGGCAGCCGGAATGAGAGACGATCGGCGCCAATGGTCAGTTCCACCAGCCCGACGGCGCATTCCTGCACCAGCCGGCCATCCGAGGGCGTTGCGATCCCAGCCTCAGGCAGCCATGGCCTGCATCTGCTCGGTGCTCAGTCCTTCCCCATCGAGCACCACGGCCACGGGATTGCCCATCAGCGGCACGGCGGTGAAGACATCGACTTGGGCGAAGCGGCGGGAAGCGGGCATGGTACTCAATCCTGCGGGGGGATTACGGGGCGGTAATTCCAGCGCATCGCCTGGCTGCCATCGATCTTGGAGATCTCGGCCATCAGCAGCTTGCCCTGCCGCCAATAGCGGATGCGCTGCGGGTAATCGTGGGCGGGATTGGCGAATTCGATCGCTTCCTCACTCACGAGGACCATCGGAAACTCGGACGCGGGCTTGCCCTGCGGCTGGGCCAGAAAGCTGATCGTACCATCCGGTTTCTGGCGGATTTGCGCGAGTTCCCAGCTATTGAGCCGCGGGCCGAAGCCGGTGCGAGCGATCCCCAGCATCAAGCCGCCGCGGGCATCGGTCCAGACTTCGTCCGACCAGCTGGCCCCGTCCTCGGTCATCCAGGTGCCCGCCATCCATTCCGGCAGGCTACGCGCCACGCTCTGAGCGCCCAGCGGCGTGGAGAGCAGGAGCAATACGGGCAGGAACAGCTTCTTCATCACGGCGACCCCGGACATGGCGAAGCGGTCGTTTTAGCGGCCTTCCCGCGCAGGCCAAGCGTGTTGTCACGCTGTTCGTCGAGCGATTTCGCCTAGTCGCTCTCGGCTGGCTCCTTCACCAGCCCTGCCCGCCACAGGTAAAGCCCGGCGGCAACGATCACGCCCGCACCCAGCAGGGTCCAGCCATCGGGGTGGTCGCCAAACCAGGCCCAGCCGATCACGCTGGCGACCAGCAGCTGGACGTAAGACATCGGCGCGACCTTGGCCGCGCCGGCCTGCGTGGTGCCCAGATAGACCAGCCAATGCGCGCAGCTGGCCGTCACCGCCACCACGGCGCAGCGGGCCACTACGGTCCAGTCGGGTATACCAATCGCAAAACGCTCGATCCCGGTCAGGGCGAACAGTGGCGCGGCAATGATCAGAATCGGCGCGGCATAGGCGGCAACGACAAATTGCATGGCAAGGCCCGATGCCTGCCCCGCGACATAGCGGTTGCCGATAATCAGCAGGGCAAAAGTCATCGCCGAAAAGACTGGCAGGACCGCCCACCAGCCGGCTTCAGCTAGGTTCGGTCGTAGCACGATCAAGACCCCCACGAAGGCGATAGCAGAGGCGATCCAGGTTTCCTTGCGCGCCGGCTCGCCCAGCAGAATGGCCGCAAACAGCGCGGTGAACATCGGGCTGGTAAAGCCCAGCGATGTTGCCGTGGCGAGCGGCAGAACGAACAACGAAGTGAAGAAGATCGTTGAGGAAATTGCCAAGGCGAGGCCCCTGCCCGCCTGCGGCCAGCGCCACATCTGACGCATCGCGACCATCCCTTCGCGCCACGCCAGCAAGACCCCCAGCCCCACCGCGGCAATGCTGAACCGCAGCGCGGCGATCGCCACCGGCGACCACTGGCCCGCCATGGTCTTGATCACGCCATCGCCCACCGACAGCACGGCGAACCCTGCGAGGGCAAAAAATAGTCCGAGAGAGTGGTCTTGTTTCAAGCGGTTCGCATAGGCCAAGCCAAGGAGATCTGCCAGCCTCCAGCCAAACTTTACCCGACGTTAAGCATAGTTTCCTATTCAGGCGGTCACTCGAGGGGACAAGGCGGGCGCCAAGCAGCGATGACCAAGCTGATCATCCAGATACCGTGCTATAACGAGGCCGAAAGCCTGCCGGAGACGCTTGTCGCCCTGCCCCGACGTATTCCTGGGATCGACACGATCGAGTTTCTGGTCATCGACGATGGCAGCCACGACGGCACCAGCGACGTTGCCCGCCGCTATGGCGTCCAGCACGTGGTGCGCCACCGCCGCAATCGGGGTCTGGCCGCAGCCTTTCAGACCGGGATCGACGCCGCGCTGGCCGCCGGGGCCGATATCATTGTCAATACGGACGCCGATGGACAGTATGCCGGTGAAGACATCGCCCTGCTCGTCGCGCCCGTCGTAACTGGCCAAGCTGATATCGTTGTGGGCGATCGCGGAGTGGGCGACAATGCCCACTTTGGTCCGATCAAGCGGCGGTTGCAGCGCTTCGGTAGCGCTGTGGTCCGGCGCCTGTCCGGGACCGATATCACGGATGCGGTCAGCGGATTCCGGGCGATCAGCCGTGAGGCAGCGCAGCGCATCACCATCACTACCGAATTCTCCTATACTACCGATATGCTGATCCAGGCCGGCAAGAAACGGCTTCGGATCACGTCGGTGCCGATCCGCACCAACCGCACCGAGCGCCCCAGCCGGTTGTTCAAATCGATTCCTCAGTTCATCGTCCGCCAGCTGGTGACGATGTTGCGCGCCTATACGACCTACAATCCGCTGCGGGCCTTCCTCGGCACCGGCGCGCTGATCACCATGGTTGGCCTGATCCCGATCATGCGGTTCCTGGTCTACTGGTTCATGGGGGATTCCGACGGACACGTGCAGTCCCTGGTACTGGGCGGCTCGCTGCTGGTTCTGGGTGTGATCACGTGCCTGATGGGCGTACTGGCCGATCTGATCGGGGCGAACCGCAAGTTGATCGAAAAGACGCTGACCGAGGTCAAGCGGCTCGAAGACCGGCTCGAGGCTTATGAAGGCAAACCCGCACCAGCCAAGCGCCGCCGCGCTGCCTGAGCGGATGATCGCAACTGTGCCAAGTCAGGCAGTACCAGCGGGCAACCCTGCCTCGTCCGAGCGCGTCGCCTTGCGAACGGTTGCCGGAGCGGCTTGCCTGATGCTGATCGCCCACCTTTGGGTGGCGCTGACCCGCAGCATCAACTGGGACGAGTTCCATTATTTCGATCTCATCCGCCGCTATGCTGCGGGAACGCTCGATGCCCCGCTGCAGACTTTTCATGTTCACTTGTTCAGCTGGCTCCTTGAGCTGCCATTCGAGCCAACCGCACAGGTTCGCGGCGGACGACTCGTCATGCTGGCCTGCCTGGGCGGTGCGGCGCTGGCGACATATGGCATCGCAGCGCGCTTCGCCTCGCGCCCGGCTGCGGCATTGGTGGCGCTGGCCTGGCTGACCGGCGGCTTCGTCGTGTGGCATGGCACCGCGTTTCGAACCGACCCGATGGCGACGGTATTGCTGATGGCCTCACTGTGGCTGCTGGCCTGCCGCGCACTCACCGCGCGCAATGCTCTTGTTGCAGGTGCGCTGGCTGGCCTTGCTGCGCTTATCACGATCAAGTCCGGCCTCTATGCCCCGGCCTTTGCAGCCATTGCCATGCTGCGGTGGGACCAGGATGGACAACGGGCGGTAATCCGCAGCGCCGCTGTTACTGCGCTTTCAGCACTGACTACCTTCGCCGTGCTCTACCAATGGCATGCGGGACAATTGATCGCAGCCCCGCCGAATGCCGGTATGGCAGACACCCAATCTGCCTGGTCCACCGTCTTTTCCGAGGGCATCCTGCCGCGTGCCGATGCGCTGTGGACCCAGATAAAGCTTGCCCCTCACATCTCGTTCCTGATCGCCTTTGCCCCTCTGGCCTGGTGGTTTGCCCGTTTTGACCGCTCGCGCATGCTCGTGATGATCGGGCTGACGCTGCCGCTGGTAACCGTGCTGATCTATCGCAATGCCTATCCCTACTTTTACGTCTTCGTCCTGCCGACAGTTTTGGTCGCGACCGCACCGGCGATCGAACTGATCGTCCGGCGCATATCTGCAACCGGATTTGGCCTGCTGCTGACCCTGCTCGGCATTGGCCTTGCAACCGCTGGCCCGCGCGGCACGCTCGATGGCCAGCGCCAAACAATCGCGGCAGCAAAGCAACTGTTTCCGCAGCCAGTCACCTATATCGACTTTGCCGGCAGTCTCGGATCGCAGAACCGGGCGACCGACTTCATGCTCTCAGGCTGGGGGCTCAAGAACTATCATGCGCGTGGCATTCCTGAACTGCGCCAGATCATGCTGCACAAGACTGTGCCGCTGCTCGTGGTCAATCACCCTGTTCTCGACGCCGCGATGGCTGGCGAGCGGCCCAACGAGCGGCTGATGGATGCTGATGCAGCCGCACTGCGAGGCAACTATATTCCGCATTGGGGCCGACTCTACGTGGCTGGCAAGGTTTTCTCGCCGGGCGCAGATCCGATCGAAGCCGAATTCCTGGTACCGGGACCCTACACGCTTGAAGGCGCTGCCCTTGAGCTTGATGGCAAGGCTTACCGTCCAGGCGATATCATTTCGCTGGACCGCGGGTTCCACCGGATCGGTGGTTCGCGTGAAGTCCAGGCTACACTGCGGTGGGGGAAGAACCTGCCATGGCCGGCCGAGGCGCCTCTGCCCGTGCCGCCGTTCGACGGGTTCTGATCGTGGTGGCCGCGCCTATCCACGAATCTGCCTTGCGGCTGCGCGGCCAGCTGGCGCGCTGGCGGCTGCCCCTGCTTGTGGCCGGGGCAGTACTGTTCACGCTTGGCGCCTGGCTGTCATTGCGCAGTCTCGACCTTTCGCTGGCCTCGCTTCAGCTCGCGCCGCTCGCGGCGCAGCTGGCACTCGCCCCGCTATCGCTGCTCTATGCAGGGGTTGGCATGCTGCTGCTCGCCCGCGCTGCTGGCCACGCCATGCCGCTCGGCAAGGCGACTGGCTTGTCGGCCTGGGCCACGCTGGCTGAGGCCTTGCCGCTGCCGGGAGGAGCAATGGTCCGGGCTGGCGCCCTTGTCGCCGAAGGGACGGGCCTGGCTCGCAGTTCGGCGCTGGTGCTGGCCAATGCGCTGCTGTGGATCTCGTTCGCCACCCTGAGCTGCGGTGTGGTGCTGCTGACCCACGGGCTGCCCGCCGCTGCCGTGCTCTTGCTCGGTGGTGCGATCGGCTCGGCCGCCAGCTTCGGCTGGCTGTCGCGCAGTTCCGGGCCGGCTCTTGCGCTGCAGACGGCTCTGCACCGACTTTCGGGCATGGCCTTGATTGCGGTGCGGCTATACTTTGCCTTCCTGACGCTGGGGGTCGCCGTTCCGCTGGCCGACACGCTGCCCTTTGCGCTGGCTAACATCGCCGGGTCGGCTGCTTCCATCGCTCCGGCTGGACTGGGAATCAGCGAAACGCTTGCCGCCGGTGCCGCCGCCACGGTCAAGGTCGCGCCCGCTGCAGCCTTCCTTGCAGTCGGACTTGACCGGTTGATCTGCCTCTCCGCCAGCGGGCTGCTCGCGCTGTTCACCGGCCGGAAGCGGAGCGTAGCGGGATGAGCGCGCACCGGTTCCTGGTCTGGGGTACTTTTGACACCGGCAAGCCGCGGGTGCGCATGCTGCTGGAGGCGCTGCGCCAGACTGATCCTGCACTTCCGGTAGTCCACCGTAACCCCTGGGCCGGGATCGAGGACAAAAGCCAGATCAAGGGCTTCGCTGCCAGAGTGATCGTGTTGCTGCGCTGGTTGCTGGCCTATCCTGTCCTAGTTGCGGCTTATCTGCGCGCACCGCGCCACGAGGTCGTCGTGGTTCCCTACCCCGGTAACCTCGACGTGCTGATCCTGTGGCCGCTCGCCCGGCTGCGCGGCGCCAGAATCTGCTGGGACATGTTCCTTTCGCTTTACGACACGGCGGTGATTGACCGGGCCATGACCCGGCGCGGTGGGCTGGCGGCGCAGCTCATCTATGCGGCGGAATGGCTTTCGACCCGTGCAGCAGACCGGATCCTGCTGGATACCCGCACGCACGCTGAATACGTCGCCGAGCTGTTCGGCCTGCCGGCCGCAAAAGTGGGCGCGTTCCAGGTCGGGGCTGAAACCGATCTGTTCGTTCGCGCCGATTATGTTCCCGCCGCTGAGCCGCTTGAAGTACTGTTCTATGGCCAGTTCATCCCGCTCCACGGGATCGACACAATCGTCGAAGCGATCGCCCTGATTGAGCAGGATTCGTCCGCCCCGACGCTCGCTTTCACGATCGTTGGCCAGGGCCAGGAGCAGCCCAGGATCGACGCGCTGATTGCCGCCAGGCAACTGCGGAGCGTCCGACGCATCGCCTGGGTCGAATTCACCGAGCTACCGGCTCTGATCGCTCGCGCCGCGATCTGCCTTGGCGTTTTTGCACCTGAAGGCAAAGGCACCCGGGTAATCCCGAACAAGGTGTTCCAGATCCTGTCAGTCGGGCGTCCGCTCGTGACCATGGACAGCCCCGATCTCGCTGCGCCGTCTCGCGCCGAAGTCATTTACAAATCTGCACTTGCCGCCATGCCCCGCGTCGGGGCAACGACTATCCACACCCAGTTCCTTGCCGCCACGGAGACCTTGTGATGTCCACCGCCGCCCCCGCTCCATCGGCCCTGACCGTCGATCGCCAGTATGGCGCAGTGCTTGAAGGACGCTGGGTTCCTGCCCCGCGCTTCGTCTTGCGGCGCCATCGCGTGCTGCCGCTGGTCGACCGCCTGCCAGCTAGCCGGGTGATCGAAGTCGGCTGCGGATCGGGTGCGTTGCTGCGCGAACTCGCCCAGCGCGGTCACGAATGCGTCGGACTGGAAACATCGCCCGATGCGGTTGAGGTGGCCGGTCAGATGCTCGCTGGCTTTCCGAAGGCGCGGGTGCTGGCCAAGGGCGAGCCCGATTGGGAGGGGACATTTGACCTGCTGATGGCCTTTGAGGTGCTTGAGCATATCGAGGACGATCACGCTGCGCTGCGCGAATGGGTTCGCTGGCTGAAGCCGGGCGGCAAGGTCATCCTGTCCATGCCGGCGCACATGGCAATGTGGAGCCAGCGCGATGCCTGGGCCGGGCACTATCGGCGCTATGGCCAGGAAGACATGATCAATCTGGCCAAGGCGGCCGGCCTTAAGGTCGAGAAGCTTGAATGCTATGGGTTTCCGCTCTCCAACCTGACCCATTGGCTGGGCAACGTATCCGTCCGCGGCCAGGACTATGCTGGGGGCGGGATGAGCCAGGAAGAAGCGACCGCTGCCAGCGGGACCGACCGGAAGACTGCCATCAAGTATTTCTCGTGGCAGCGTTCACCGATCGGTCGGGCGATCATGAGCACCGCCTGCCAGGTCCAGCGTCCGTTCCTGGGGACCCGGCTGGGCGATGGCTACCTGCTGGTCGCGACCAAACCCTGACAACACGGGAAAAATCGGCGTTCCATTAGGAAATATTCAAAGTTTCCGGCTTATTTACCATTCCCGTAAGGCCGCAGGTATCCAAGCCGACGGCATTCAGACCGCAGATTTCCGGGGGATAGAGCCACAATGAGCGCATTCGGCCGACGCAATGGAGCAGGTGGCATGGCCCCTGGCGCGCGCCCCCAATTCGGTGTCGCTCGTCCGATGAAGGGCGGGATCGAAGCGCCCAAGGCGCCGGTCCCAGGCGGAGACCAGTTCCCGCCGCTTCCCGGCGAAACCGCCGATCAATTCTACGACAACGGCGCACTCAAGGCCGATGCGATGACCCGGCTGCAAGACCGCGTCAACGGCGTGGTTGAGAACCAGTACAACGCGGAAGGCTTCGAAGCCTCGGTCCACAAGATCAAGGAACAGGTGCTGCCGCGCCTGCTCGAACGCGTCGATCCGGAAGCTGCGGCCACGCTGAGCAAGGAAGAGCTCTCTGAAGAGTTCCGCCCGATCATCATGGAAGTGCTGGCCGAACTGAAGGTCACGCTGAACCGGCGTGAACAGTTCGCGCTCGAAAAGGTTCTGATCGACGAACTGCTCGGCTTTGGTCCGCTCGAGGAACTGCTCAACGACCCCGACGTGTCGGACATCATGGTCAATGGGCCAGACCAGACCTACATCGAAAAGAAGGGCAAGCTCCAGCTCGCCCCGATCCGCTTCCGCGACGAAGGCCACCTGTTCCAGATTGCCCAGCGCATCGTGAACCAGGTTGGTCGCCGCGTTGACCAGACCACCCCGCTGGCCGACGCCCGCCTCAAGGACGGCAGCCGCGTCAACGTGATCGTGCCGCCGCTCAGCCTGCGCGGTACCGCCATCTCGATTCGTAAGTTCTCCGAGAAGCCGATCACGCTCGATATGCTGCGCGACTTCGGTTCGATGAGCGACAAGATGTGCACCGCGCTGAAGATCGCCGGTGCCTGCCGCATGAACATCGTCATCTCGGGCGGTACCGGTTCGGGTAAGACGACCATGCTCAACGCCCTGTCGAAGATGATCGACCCGGGTGAGCGCGTGCTGACCATCGAAGACGCGGCCGAACTTCGGCTTCAGCAGCCGCACTGGCTGCCGCTCGAAACCCGCCCGCCGAACCTCGAAGGTCAGGGCGCGATCACCATCGGTGACCTCGTCAAGAACGCCCTGCGTATGCGTCCGGACCGGATCATCCTGGGCGAAATCCGCGGCGCGGAGTGTTTCGACCTTCTCGCCGCGATGAACACCGGTCACGACGGCTCGATGTGTACGCTCCACGCCAACAGCCCGCGCGAGTGCCTGGGCCGTATGGAAAACATGATCCTGATGGGCGACATCAAGATCCCGAAGGAAGCCATCAGCCGCCAGATCGCGGAATCGGTCGACATCATCGTCCAGGTCAAGCGCCTGCGCGACGGTTCGCGCCGCACGACCAACATCACCGAGGTAATCGGGATGGAAGGCGACGTGATCGTCACCCAGGAGCTGTTCAAGTTCGAGTACCTGGACGAGAGCGAAGACGGCAAGATCATCGGCGAATTCCGTCCGTCGGGCCTGCGCCCCTATACGCTCGAAAAGGCCCGCCAGTTCGGCTTTGACCAGGCCTATCTGGAAGCCTGCCTCTAGAGCGCGTAGCGCAGGATAAAGACGGCAGCGATCAGCAGGACGAACAGCGCCAACACGAAAACGGTCCCCCAGGGCATAAAGCCCACGGCATCGGGATCGCTGCGGCGCATTCGCCGGCGTTCGCCCCACCAGGCGACGACTGCAATCAACGCCGCGCTGCCGGCCAACTCCGCCCAGGGCGCCCAATCGGTATAGAGCCAGTCCCAATTCACCGCGCCCCGCTGCTCGGTTCGTCGCGCAGCGTCAAGCCGGAGCGTGCATTCGGCTTGTGTTAACACCAGCTAGGTGAAACAGGATCGGTGCAATTCCTGCAACGGAGACGAGCCATGAAGAAGCGTATCATTGCCGCGGTCATGCTGGCATCGCTGGCGGTCACCACCGCCGCCTGCAACACGGTCAAGGGCCTGGGCCGCGATATCGAATCGGTCGGCGAAGCTGGCGACCGCGCGACCTGAGGCGTCGCTAGAGCCGGATGCGATTCTCCGCCGGGTGCATTTCCCGCGCCCGGCGTTCGCGCACGATCAGCCAGGCCAGCAGCCCGATTGGCCCGGCCATGAAGGTGGCGAACAGGAAGGGCACCTGCACCGCTCGGCCAAAGCCCTTGTTATCGGCATCGCGCGCGATCCACAGGCCGGTGAACAGGTCGAACGCCAGGTAATGGGTCCAGCCGATCACCAGTCCGCCATCTGACATAAACAGGCGGCGCAGGCCCTCGATCGAATAGTCCGAAGCGACATAGGGCTGGCTGCCCGGCACCTGACCAGGATCGACCCCGCCACTGAGCAGCGCGGCGAACATCACCGCGTAACATAGGCACAGGAGGCCAACGCCCAGATAGAGCACGGCTGTCATCGCCAGCGGCTTGCGCGGCAGGAACAGCAGGATGAGCCAGGCGATGACCACCACCGCATTGGTGAAAGAGAACATCGCCTGCCACATCGCGCTTACCCCTCTACCTTGTCGCCCTTCCAGGCCAGCACCGGCTTGCGGGCTGCCAGCGTCTCATCCAGCCGGCGGCGCGGGGCGAAGTGCGGCGCAGTCTTGAGCGCTGGATCACCCTGCTTGGCCCGCAGCGCCACCGAACGCAGCGCACCGATGAACTGATCGAGCGCGGCCTTGCTTTCGGTTTCGGTCGGCTCGACCAGCATCGCGCCGTGAACCACCAGCGGGAAATAGACCGTCATTGGGTGGAACCCTTCGTCGATCAGCCCCTTGGCGACGTCGAGCGTCGAGAAGCCTTCGGCAAAGCCATCGTCGGTGAACAGCGCCTCGTGCATGCAGGGACCGGAATGGCCGAACGGCGCATCGAGCACGCCTTCCAGGCTGCGCAGCACATAGTTGGCGTTGAGCACCGCATCCTCGGCAACCTGCTGCAAGCCATCGGCCCCGTGGCTCAGGATATAGGACAGCGCCCGCGTGAACATGCCCATCTGGCCGTGGAACGCGACCATCCGGCCGAAGCTGTCGGGCTGGTCCTCACCTGCGGTCCCTTCCTCGACCAGGCGCAGCGTGCCATCGGCCTCGCGCTTGACGTAGGGCAGCGGGGCATAGGGCGACAATGCGGCCGAAAGAACCACCGGACCTGAACCCGGCCCGCCCCCGCCGTGCGGCGTGGAGAAGGTCTTGTGCAGGTTGATGTGCATGGCATCGACGCCAAGATCGCCGGGGCGAACCTTTCCAACGATCGCGTTGAAGTTCGCACCGTCGCAATAGACGTAGCCGCCGGCAGCGTGAACCGCGTCGGAAATCGCCTTCAGGTCCGGTTCGAACAGGCCGCAAGTGTTTGGATTGGTGATCATCACCCCGGCAACGTCTGGACCCAGACGGGCCTTGAGCGCCGCCAGGTCAACCCGGCCCGCTTCGGTCGCCGGAATGTTCTCAACCGAGAAGCCAGCAAAGGCTGCTGTGGCCGGATTGGTGCCGTGGGCACTCTCGGGAACCAGAATGACCCTGCGATCTTCCCCGCGCGCTTCGAGCGCGGCCTTGATCGCCAGGATCCCGCACAGCTCGCCGTGGGCGCCGGCCTTGGGCGACATCGCAACGCTGTCCATGCCGGTCAGCGTCACCAGCCAGTGGGCCAGCTCATCGATCACGGCGAGCGCGCCCTGCACCGTCTCACACGGCTGGAGTGGGTGAACGTCCTTGAAGCCCTTCATCCGCGCCACGGCCTCATTCAGCCGCGGGTTGTGCTTCATGGTGCACGAACCGAGCGGGAAGAAGCCCAGGTCGATGCCATAGTTCTGGCGGCTGAGGCGGGTGTAATGGCGCACGGTCTCCGGTTCGGAGAGTCCCGGCAGGCCGATGGCATCCGCCCGAGTCAGGTTGCCCAGCCGCGAAGGCGCGGCGGGAGCCGGATCGATATCGACGCCAGTGGTGCTGGTATCGCCGATCTCGAAGATCAGGCGCTCTTCCAGCATCAACGCGCGGTTGCCGGTGAAGGTTTCATTTTGCACGCTGTGGGCCTCGCCCATTTCGGGCCGCCAGCCGGCAGTGTTGGGCGCGTTCATGCCAGCACCTCCTTCAGGGCTGCTTCAAAGGCAGCGATATCTTCGTCAGAGACGACCTCGGTAACGGCGACGATCAGGCCGTTCTCCAGTGCAGCTTCGTCCGGATAGAGCCGGCCCAGCGAAACCCCGCCCAGCACGCCCTTGGCGGCAAGATCATGGACCACGGCGCGGGCCGGTTTGGGCAGCGTCACCGTGAATTCGTTGAAGAAGCTGTCATTCACCACGTTGACACCGGGGATGGCCGACAGCCGGTCGGCCACCTGCACCGCGCGGGCATGGTTCAGCGCCGCCAGATCGCGCAGGCCGCGCTCACCCAGCAGGGTCATGTGAATGCTGAAAGCCAGCGCACAAAGCCCTGAGTTGGTGCAGATATTGCTGGTCGCCTTCTCGCGCCGGATATGCTGCTCCCGGGTCGAAAGCGTTAGCACGTAGCCGCGCTTGCCCGTGGCATCGACTGTCTCACCGCAGAGCCGGCCCGGCATCTGGCGGACATACTTATCGCGGGTCGCGAAGAGGCCAACGTAGGGCCCGCCAAACTGCAGGCCGACGCCAAGCGATTGCCCCTCGCCCACCACGATGTCCGCGCCCATTTCCCCCGGCGACTTGATTGCGCCCAAGGCAACCGGCTCGTTCACCACGGCAATCAGCAGCGCGCCAGCGGCCTGACAGGCAGCGGCGAGCGGTGAGAGGTCCTCGATGCGGCCGAGCACGTCGGGATACTGGACCACGACACAGCTGGTTTCGGCATCGATCGCACTGATCAGGCGGGCCATGTCCGTGCCGGCAAGGTCAGGCCTCGTCGTGTCGAGCGTATCGCCAGTGAAGCGCGCCATGGTCTTGGCCACGCTGACATAGTGCGGGTGCAGGCCGCTGCTGAGCACCGCCTTCTTGCGGCGCGTGACGCGGCCGGCCATGCCAATG
>JAJTFU010000095.1 GCA_021299075.1 Novosphingobium sp.
AACGGATGCACCACGCCTGGATCCTGGCGGGGCCGCGCGGACTGGGCAAGGGCACCTTTGCCCGGGCCGCGGCGGCTGAACTGGTGGCTGAAGCGGGCGTGCCGCAGCCGCCCGCTGACCGCCATCCCGATATCCTTGTCCCCGAGCATCCGCCCGAGAACAAGGAAGAGGAAAAGAAGCGTGCCGACGGCCAGGAAGATGTCCGCCGCAAGCGCTCGATCCCAATCGACGAGATCCGGACGGTCCAGCACCGCCTGACCACTCGCCCGACGCTCGGTTCGCGCCGCGCCGTGATCATCGATCCGGCCGATGATCTCGAAAAAGGCGCGGTCAACGCCCTGCTCAAGAGTCTGGAGGAGCCGCCGGTGGGAACCTATTTCCTGCTCGTCGCGCATCGGCCGGGCCGACTGTTGCCGACCATCCGGTCGCGCTGTCGGATCTTGCGCTTCGCTCCGCTGGCCGATGCCGAGGTTGACGCGGTGCTGCGGGTGGCGGCGCCGGAAGTCGATCCTGCTGCCCGTGAAGCCGCCGTGGCGGCAGCCCAGGGCGCGCCTGGCGTGGCGCTGGAATTTCTTGACCAGAATCTGGGGGCGATCCTGAAGGCGATGCAGGTCATCCTCGCGCGCGGCGATGATGACTTTGCCCTGCGCGGCCTGCTGGCGGAAGAGATCGGCGCCCGCCCGGATCGTGACCGGATGCAGGCCGTTGCGGAACTGGCGCGGGCGGTGGTGGCCGCTGATCTGGCCAAGGCATCACGCGCGCGCCAGGCGTTGATCATCGCGGCCCATGCCGAACTGGTCCGCCTGGCCGGGCAGTTGCCGACCTACAACTTCGATCCTGGTCTTGCCGCCATGGAAATTGGCGGGTTGCTGGCCTCCGCCGCGATGCCTAGAGAGGCCGCGTAACCCTATCCGGAAAGACTGCAAACGGCCATGGCCGAACCCTTCTATATCACCACCGCGATTGCTTATCCCAATGGCCGCCCGCATATCGGTCACGCCTATGAAGCGATCGCCGCCGATGCCATCGCCCGCTTCCAGCGGGCCATGGGCCGCGATGTCCGCCTGGTTACCGGGACTGACGAGCACGGCCTGAAGATGGACCAGACCGCACGCAAACTGGGCCGTGATACACTTGAGTTTGCGACAGAAATGTCGAATTATTTCCGTGAAATGTGCGCCGCTCTTAATATCAGTTACGATGCATTCCGGCGCACTACGGAAGATCAGCACAAGGCCGCCTCGGTCGCGATCTGGCAGGCGATGGAAGCTGCGGGTGATCTCTATCTCGATCGCTACGAGGGCTGGTACTCGGTCCGCGACGAAGCCTTCTATGACGAGAGCGAGCTACAGGACGGGGAAGGGGGGCAGCGCCTCTCGCCGCAGGGCACACCGGTCGAGTGGACGGTTGAGGAAAGCTGGTTCTTCCGCCTGTCGAAATATCGCGACTATCTGATCGAGCTCAACGAAACCCCCGGCTTCCTTGAGCCGGAAAGCCGCCGCAATGAAGTGCTGGCCTTCCTGAAGGGCAACGAGTTGCGCGATCTGTCGGTCTCGCGGACCAGCTTCGACTGGGGGGTGCCAGTGCCAGGCAGCCCGGGGCACGTGATGTACGTTTGGGTCGATGCCCTGACGACCTACCTGACGGGGATTGGCTTCCCGGATCGTGAGGGCGATTTTGCGCGCTTCTGGCCGGCCGATCTGCACCTGATCGGCAAGGATATTGTCCGCTTCCACACGGTCTACTGGCCCGCCTTCCTCAAGAGCGCGGGCCTGCCAGCGCCGAAAGCGGTGTTCGGACACGGCTTCCTGCTGCATCGGGGCGAGAAAATGTCGAAGTCGCTCGGCAACGTTGTCGATCCGCTGGAACTGGCCGAACGCTTCGGGGTGGATCAGCTGCGCTATTTCCTGCTGCGCGAAGTCAGCTTCGGCCAGGACGGATCCTATTCGGCCGAGGCGATTGTTACGCGCTGCAATGCCGAGCTTGCCAACAGCTTCGGCAACCTGGCGCAGCGCTCGCTGTCGATGATCTTCAGGAACCTTGAAGGCAAGCTTTCGACCTTCGAACCGGCCGAAGCCGACAAGGCCTTGCTCGATGCGGTTCACTCAGCCTGTGCGATAGAGTTTCCGGCCGCTTTCGGCGCGCTTGACCTGTCGGGCGCCATTGAGGGTTGGATGAAGGCCGTCTTTGCCTGCAACCAGTATGTCGACGAACAGGCCCCCTGGGCGCTGCGCAAGACCGATCCGGAGCGGATGCGTGTGGTGCTGATGACGCTATTCAGCGCGGTCCGCAGTCTGGCTATTGCGATCCGCCCGGTGGTGCCAGCCTCAGCCGATCGCCTGCTCGACCAGATGGGCATTGCCGCTGAGGCGCGCGACTATGCGGCGCTTGGCGCTGCAGACTGGTTGACCGAGCTCGTCAGCAGCGGGTTTGTGCTAGAACAGCCGGTGGGCGTGTTCCCTCGGCTTGAACTGCCGGAAGACGAGGCAGCAGACTGATGCTGATCGATTCGCATTGCCACCTTGAATACAAGGGCCTGGTCGAGGATCAGGCAGGCGTGCTGGAACGGGCGCGACAGGCCGGGGTGGGGGGCTTCCTCTCGATCTCGACCCGCCAGCGCGAATGGGGCCAGGTGATCGCTACGGCCGAACGCGAGGCTGACGTTTGGGCCAGTGTTGGCATTCACCCGCATGAGGCGGATGGCCATGCCGATCTGGGCGAAGCGGCCTTGCTGGGAGCCGCCGAACATCCGCGGGTCATCGCCATCGGCGAAACCGGGCTCGACTATTATTACGACCACTCCGACCGCCAGGTGCAGCAAGCGCTATTCCGCCGCCATATCGCGGTCAGCCGCGCGACCGGGTTGCCGATCATCATCCACACCCGCGATGCCGAGGATGATACTGCTGCGATCCTGCGTGACGAAATGGAGCAGGGCGCCTTCCCGGCCCTGATCCACTGCTTTACCGCTTCGGCCGACTTCGCCCGGATCGTGCTCGATCTGGGCCTGACGATATCGCTGTCAGGGATCGTGACGTTCAAGAATGCCAAGGACTTGCAGGCAATAGCTGGAGAAGTTCCGGAAGACCGCTTGCTGGTCGAAACCGATGCACCGTTCCTGGCACCAGTACCCAACCGCGGCAAGGTTTGCGAGCCGGCCTTCGTTGCCGACACGGCGCGGTTCGTGGCCGGTCTGCGCGGCGTGACGCCCGAGGCTTTGGCCGAAACCACAACTGCCAATTTCCGGCGCCTGTTCAGCAGGGCGGCGTTGTGAAGCTGGTGATGCTTGGCTCTGGTACCTCAACCGGGGTGCCGCGGATCGGCAACGATTGGGGCCTGTGCGACCCGAACGAGCCGAAAAACCGCCGAACCAGGGCCTCGATCATCGTCGAAAGCGCAGCTGGTCAGCGCATTCTGGTCGATACCTCGACCGATCTGCGCCAGCAATTCCTGGCCAATGGCATTGACCGGATCGATGCGGTGTTCTGGACCCATGATCACGCTGACCATGTCCACGGGATCGATGATCTGCGGCCGCTGCGCTATGGTCGTGGCGGGCCGATCCCAGGCTATGCGATTGGCGAGACCGTCCGGCGGCTGCGGCAGCGCTTCGACTATGTGTTCGCGGGTCAGCACGGCTACTATACGATCGTCGAACTCGACACACTTGACCGCTTGCGAATCTGCGCCGGGTTCGGGATCGCCCATTGCCAGATGCCGCACGGACCGGCACAGAGCACTGCGATGCGCTTTGATTGCGATGGCAAGACAATCGGTTACGCCACAGACTTCAGTGCGATTACCAGGGAAATGGTGGACCTGTTTGCCGGGATCGACCTGCTGGTGGTGGATTGCCTGCGTCGCGAACCGCATCCGACCCATGCGTGCCTGGATCTTGCGCTTGAATTGGTGGAAGCCAGTCGCGCCCAGCAGGCCGTGTTGACGCATCTCGACAAGTCGATGGATTATGCGACCTTGTCGGATGAAGTGCCGCCGCATGTCGCGGTGGGTTACGACGGACTGGAGATTGTCCTGTGAGCACGACTGCGCAGATCGTGACGATCATCTCGGTGCTGTTGAGCCTCTACCTGGTGACACGCGGCTTTCGCAGCCATGGTTTGTCGATGAATCAGACAGTGAAGATGGCGCTGGTCTGGGCCGTGATTATCGCGGTGGGGACGTTCCTGATCAGCCGAGTGGCTGGATAGTGCCTGTTTTTATTTTACATAATATATATTATCATCCTTAAATGATCGAGCCAACCGTGCCCCCCATCGACCGCCTCCTCGCCATCATGGCTCGCCTGCGCGATCCGCAGAGCGGCTGCGAATGGGATCTGGCGCAGAGCTTTGCAACGATCGCACCCTATACGATTGAAGAAGCCTATGAGGTTGCCGACGCCATCGAGCGGAACGATCTGCCGGCGCTGAAAGAAGAGCTGGGTGACCTGCTGCTTCAAGTGGTGTTCCACGCTCGCATCGCCGAAGAAGCTGGCCACTTCGATTTCCACGCGGTCGCTGAAACCATCAGCGCCAAGATGGAAGCGCGCCATCCTCACATCTTTGGCGACCAGGCCGACGAAGGCCAATCTCGCGAGGAACGCTGGGAAAGCCTCAAGGCTGAAGAACGCGAAGCCAAAGGCGCGACCAGCGCGATGGACGGGGTCGCTCAGGCCCTGCCAGCCTTGCTCCGCGCCGAAAAGCTGCAGAAACGAGCCGCACGCCAGGGTTTTGATTGGCCCGATCGCGAAGGGCCCGCCGACAAGCTGCGCGAGGAAATGGCAGAGCTTGCTGCAGCCGGAACAGAAAATGAACAGCTAGAAGAGGCCGGAGACCTGCTCTTTGCAGCGGTCAATCTCGTCCGCGCCTATGGCGTCGCTCCTGAGGACGCTCTCCGCGCGGCCAACACCAAATTCGAGCGGCGCTATCGCGGTATGGAGGCCCTCGCCAGCCAGCGCGGAACCGCGTTCTCAAGCCTGAACCTTGATCAGCAGGAAGCCCTGTGGCGTGACGTCAAGGCGTCAAAGCCGGATAAAGCGCCCTAGTTCGCGCGGTTCAAGCCGCACCGTCAGCCGCCGCAGCGGCCCGCGTTCATCCTCACCGCCATCGTCATCCGCGATGACCTCGCCATGCGCATGAAGCCAGGCAATCCGCTGTCCGTCACTGACCGGCACAACAAATTCGTGCGGACGCGCGCCGGAGGTCAGCAGCTTGGACACCGCGGTAAGCAGTTCACCGCAGCCCTGGCCGGTGATTGCCGATAGCGGCACGATCACCTCGTCCGGATGGGCCGCGATCTGCGCGGTAAGTTCCTCTGCCCGTTCAGCCGGGAGCAGGTCCCATTTGTTCCAGGCCTCGAGGGTCGGGATGGTGGGGACGCTGCCCTCCCCTTCGATCAGTCCCAGTTCGGCCAGCACATCCAGCACCTGCCGCTTCTGTGCCAGGCTGTCTGGATTGGCGATATCGCGCACGTGGACAATCACGTCAGCGGCCGTGACCTCTTCCAGCGTGGCCCGGAAAGCGGCCACCAGTTGGGTCGGCAGGTCGGAAATGAAGCCGACAGTGTCGGACAGGATCGCCTTGTCGACACCCGGCAGGCGGATTCGCCGCATGGTGGGATCAAGCGTGGCAAAGAGCAGGTCTTCGGCCATGACCCCGGCTCCGGTCAGCCGGTTGAACAGGGTCGATTTGCCGGCATTGGTGTAACCAACCAGCGCAATTACCGGCCAAGGGGCCTTCTCGCGCCGGCTGCGGTGCAGGCCGCGGGTACGGCGGACTTGCTCCAGCTCGCGGCGCAGGCGGGCCATGCGGTCGCGGATCATCCGGCGGTCCGCCTCGATCTGCGTTTCACCCGGCCCACCGAGGAAGCCGAAGCCGCCGCGCTGCCGTTCAAGGTGAGTCCATGAGCGAACCAGGCGCCCGGCCTGGTAATCGAGGTGAGCAAGCTCAACCTGCAGGCGCCCTTCGGCCGTCGCCGCCCGCTCCCCGAAGATCTCGAGGATCAGCCCGGTCCGGTCGATTACCTTGCGCTTGAGCTTGTCTTCCAGGTTGCGCTGCTGGATCGCAGTAAGCGCCCCATCGACAATCACCAGCTCAGCCTGCTCCATTTCGCAGGTCGCAGCGATATTCTGGATCTGACCCTCGCCGAAGAGCGTGCCAGCCCGCGCCTCGCGAATCGGGACGGCCATCGCTTCGACCACGACCAGCCCGATCGCGAGCGCCAGGCCCTTGGCCTCTTCCAGGCGCGCGTCCGGATCGGCCGCGGCGCCGCGCGAGCGGAACGTCGGGCACACGATCACGGCCCGTGCGCCGCGGGCTACGTCTTCGCGGTTATCGTCAAGAAAGCTCAGATTTCGTCGTCCTCTTCCCCGTCCCACTCACCGGTCAAGTCGACCGGGGTGACGGGTTGGATGGTCGAGACTGCATGCTTGTAGGCGAGCTGCACATAGCCCTCACGCTCAAGCAGCATGCAGAACAGGTCATAGGCAGCGACCCGGCCCTGCAGCATCACGCCGTTGACCAGGAACATGGTGACCTGGACCGCTTCTTTGCGCAGGCTGGAGAGGAACACGTCCTGGAGCAGGCGGGTCTTCTTGCCCCCCTCCCCGGCGCTGCCGAACTGTCCGGCATCGATCGGCTGGCTGGGCATGATCGTCGATACGGCATGCTTGTAGACCAGCTGCGACTGACCATCGCGGCGCAGCAGGATAGAGAAGTTGTCGAACCAGGTAACAATGCCCTGCAGCTTCACGCCCTTCACCAGGAACATGGTGACGGGGATCTTGTTCTTGCGGAGCAGGTTGAGGAACTGGTCCTGAAGGTTCTGGCCCTTGCCAGCGACCACGGGAACAACAGTCGCTGCTGGCACTTCGGCTTCTGCCTTCGGCGGGCGCGGGCGCGCGCTCAGGGTGCGAGAGGTCATTACAGTCTCCTTCGTTCTTGGCAGCCACCTTGCTGATGGTCCGCAGTCTGGTTGCCCGAAGACAACCGGCATTTAGTGCGCAGAGACTATCGCGGCTTAAGTCTTGCCGCAATGCACAATTCGCTGAGGTCTATTCGGCGACCTCATCCTCGCACTCATCCTCACGTCGATCGACCATGCCAAGCAGCTTGAGCTTGCGATGCAGGGCCGAGCGTTCCATGCCGATAAAGGCTGCAGTCCGCGAAATGTTCCCGGAAAATCGGCGAATTTGTACGCGCAGGTATTCACGCTCGAAATTCTCACGCGCCTCACGCAGCGGCACGCCCATCAGCGCGGATATGCTGCTGTCACCATTGATGCGGCCACCCAGCAATTCACCGGGCAGCATTTCGGCTTCGATCCGCTCCAGCTTTTCACGCGGGGTCAGAATGATCGTGCGCTCTACCAGGTTGCGCAACTGGCGCACGTTGCCGGGCCACTCATAGCTTTGCAGCGCGGCCATGGCCTCGCTGGTCACTTCCGGCGGGGATACGCCCTGGTCAGCCGCAAAGCGCGCAAAAAAGTGATAGACCAAGGCGCTCCGCGATTTCGGTCTCAAGATCGCGGGCGGTTGATGAAACGACCCGGACATCGACCCGGATCTGGCGGTTGCCGCCGACGCGGACAAAGCTCTGCTCGGTCAGCACGCGCAGGATCCGGGCCTGGGTCGAGAGCGGCATGTCGGCCACCTCGTCGAGATAGAGCGTGCCGCCATCGGCCAGCTCGAGCAGCCCGGCCCGGACCAGCTTCCCGCCCGATTCCTCGCCAAACAGCTCCTGCTCAAACCGCTCCGGGGTGATTCGGGCCGAATTGACCGTGACGAAGGCATGGTCGGTCCGGGGGCTCCAAGAATGGAGCAGCCGCGCGGCCACCTCCTTGCCGGCCCCGGCGGGACCCGAAATCAGCAGGCGGCTGCCGGTATTGGCGACCCGCTTGAGTGTGGCGCGGACCTGGTTGATTGCGCTCGAGTTGCCGGTGAATTCGTCCGCCGTAACAAACCCTTCGCGCAGCCGCGCATTCTCGCGGCGCAGGCGCTCGGTCTCGGTTGCGCGGGCAACCAGCAGCAGCAGGCGTTCGGCCTCGAACGGTTTTTCGATGAAGTCCATTGCCCCGCGGCCAATGGCCGAAACAGCCGTGTCGATATTGCCGTGGCCGGAAAAGATGATCACTGGCAGTTCCGGCTCACGTGCCTTGATCGCGTCGAGCACTTCCAGCCCATCCATCGGGCTGCCGTGGAGCCAGACGTCAAGCAGGACTAGGCTGGGCCGGCGCTGATCGATCATCTCGAGCGCGGTGTTGCTATCGCCGGCGGTGCGGCATTCATAGCCCTCGTCGCTCAGTACACCCGCCACCAGGTCGCGGATGTCGCGCTCGTCGTCGACGATCAGAATATCGAGTGCCATTGCCTGTTCAGTCCTGCTCTTATTCTGCTGCTTCACTCGCCCGTCCGCTGCCCAGCGGATCGCGCGCGAATCGCATTGTGACAATTGTTCCCTGGCCTTCGGCCGGGCCGAACGTCATTTCGCCGCCATGCTCCTCGACGATCTTCTTCACGATCGCGAGGCCTAGCCCGGTGCCCTTCTCTCGGGTCGTGACGTAGGGCTCGATGATCCGCTCACGGTCCTGCGGCAGCCCGATGCCGTTGTCGGTAACGGTCGCGACCAGATCCTCGCCATCCAGCGTCAGCGCCAGATTGATCCGGCCGCGATAGTCAGCATCGGACGTCTTCTGCCGGGCCTCGACCGCTTCGGTCGCGTTCTTCAGCACATTGGTCATGGCCTGGCCGAATTGGTGGCGGTCACAGGCGATGATCCCGATCCCCTTCTCCGCCGAGAAGGTGAAGTTGATCTCTGGCCGCGCCACTTCCTGAAGGAACAGCGCCTGCCGGGCGAGATCGACCGGGTCTTCACCCCGGAACACCGGCTTGGGCAGCCGCGCAAACGAGGAGAACTCATCGACCATCTTGCGCAGGTCCCCGACCTGGCGAATGATCGTACTGGTCAATTCATCGAACAGGTCGACATCGGCAGTAACCAGCTTGCGGTAACGCCGCTTGAGGCGCTCGGTGGCGAGCTGGATCGGGGTCAGCGGGTTCTTGATCTCGTGCGCGATCCGGCTCGAAGGTGACAACCGAGCCTGCCTGGCTGACGCTGGCCTTGACCGCCAGGGTCAGCAGCTCGGAGCCCTTGGCGAACTGGACGATGCCGCTGTGCTTGCCGCTCTCGACCAGTTCGGCAATCGGCGGCACCAATTCCGCTAGCGGGTGTCCTACTGGTGAACCCGCGCCCGGCGGGAGCAACAACTTCATCGCCGCGCCATTGATCAGGCGCACTTCGCCCTTGGCTGTGGTTGAGACCACCCCGGCGGTGACCGAATCCAGCACGGCCTCGATAAAGGCGCGGCGCTCGTCTAGCTGCTGGTTGGCGCCAACCAGCGCTTGAGTCTGCCGTTCGAGCTGCTGGGTCATGCGATTGAAAGCGCGGTTTAGCAGGCCGATTTCATCCGCCCCGGTCCGCCCTTCAACACGCATCGAGAAGTTACCGGCCCCCACTTCGCGGGCCGCAGCGACAAGATCGTAGAGCGGCTTCACCTGGCGGTCGGCAAAGCGCAGCGCAAACCAGACCGACAGCCCCACCAGCGCCAATGAGGCTACGAACAGCGCGATGATCGACTGCAATTGCAGCACCCGCGTTCGTTTGGTTAGCTCGGCATAATCGCGCACGATGCTTTGCGCGCGCTGGCCCTGCGACAGGCTGAGCAGGTCCGATTTTCGGGCCGTGTAGAGGTAGATCCCGGTCCGCCGGTCAATCGGGGTCAATGCCTCGATTTTGTCAGGCTTGGTATCCACCACGATGTCCGCGCCCTGATCAAGCTGGCGGACGACGTCGAGCGAGACCTGCTCACCCAGCGGATTTTCTCCGCGCGCAAAGGCAGCGCGGCTCAGCGAGCCGTCCGGCAGCTTTTGCAGGATGGTCGATTCGTTGATGTTCCGGTTGGTGATCTGGAACTGGTAATAGCTGATGAACTCCGGACTGACCGGGCTTTGTTGACTGAGAAAGTCCCCCAAATCCGCAGCCATGGCGAGCGACGAATATTTCATGTCGTTCTCGGTCTGCTCATAGAAGCCGAGCGCCAGCTTGTTCGAATTTTCCAGCAAGCCGCGCGACTTGTCGGAGAACCAGAACTCAACCGCAGACTGGAACAGGAACGAAGCGAAGATCGCCACCAGCAGCGTTGGAACAGCCGAAATCAGCGAGAACAGGAAAACCAGGCGGACATGGAGCTGGCCGGAGCCGCCAGCCACTTCGCGCGCGCGTTGCAGTGCCA
>JAJTFU010000096.1 GCA_021299075.1 Novosphingobium sp.
CGATACCGTGCCGGTGGTCGCGCTGGCCTTGGGGCCGACTGCGGGACTGGGCGCAGCGCGGATTGCGGCGAGCCACTATTCGGTGATGGTGCGCGGCCTCAGCCAGATTTTCGCCGCCGGTCCCGCCGTGGTCGATGCGATGGGCACGGCCTGGAAAGACGGCGGATCAGCCAACCACGAGGAAGCCAAGGAGGCGCTCGGCGGCTCTGCAATCCACACCCGCAACGGCGTGGTCGATGACGAGGTGGCGAGCGAAGCCGAAGCCTTTGCCCGCGCCCGGCATTTCCTGTCCTTTATGCCCGAATATGTCGGCCAGCCCGCCCGCCGGATTGAGAGCGGCGACCCGGCGGACCGCCGCGAGGAAGCGCTGCTGTCGCTTGTCCCGCGCGGCGACAAGGAAGTCTATTCGATGCGCCGGGCGATGGACATGGTGTTCGATTCCGGCACCGTGTTCGAGATCGGACGCTTGTGGGGCCGCGCCGCAATCACCGCGCTGGCCCGGCTGGATGGCTGGCCGGTGATGGTCCTGGCGAGCGATCCCAGCTTCCTCGGCGGGTCATGGGACGCCAAGACCAGCGAGAAGGTGGAACGCTTCGTCAAATTGGCCGACCTGTTCCGAATGCCGATCGTTCACCTGGTCGACAATCCCGGCTTCATGATCGGGCGCGAGGCCGAAGTCGCGGGGACGATCCGTTATGGCGTCCAGGCGATGAACGCGATCTACAAGGCGACTGTCCCGCTGGCCTCGATCGTGATGCGCCGCGCCTATGGCATTGCTGGCAGCGCGATGTCGAACGCCGACACTTACCAGTACCGCTATTGCTGGCCATCGGGCGACTGGGGCAGCCTGCCAATAGCCGGCGGGCTTGAAGTGGCCTACAAGAGCGAGATCGAGGCTTCCGCCGATCCCGCCGCCGAGCTCGAAGCAATCCGCGCCCGGCTGGCCAAGGTCACCTCACCCTTTCGCAGCGCCGAGCGGTTCAATGTCGAGGACATCATCGACCCGCGCGATACCCGGCCGCTGCTGTGCGAATTTGCCCAACTGGCCTGGCGGCGTTTGGGAGCCGATCAGCCGGCGAGGTAGTCGGACAGCGCCTTCTGCTCTGCCGCACTCAGCCGCAGGCCCAGCTTGGTGCGGCGCCAGAGGATGTCCTCGGCGCTGGCGGCCCATTCCTCGTTGCGCAGGAAATCAACTTCGGCGGCAGTCAGCCCCGCACCGAAGCTCTTGCCCAGGGCTTGCCAGCCCTCGGCGCCGTTCAGCCAGCGCTCGGCCCGGGTGCCATAGGCGCGGGCGATCCGGTCAACCGTGCCGGCATCAAGGAACGGATAGCGTGCGGTTAGCGCGGCCTTGAGCGGTTCGAGCCCGTCGAGCGGGAATTCGCCGCCCGGGAGCGGCTGCGACCGGGTCCAGGCCTTGCCGGAGAGAGCGGGCAAGCGCCCGGCCATCAGGTCAACCACTTCCTCGGCGAGGTGGCGATAGGTGGTGATCTTGCCGCCATAGACGCTCAGCAGCGGGGCACCGGCGTCCTTGTCGGAGAGGTCAAGCCGGTAGCCGCGCGTGGCCGATTCGGGCTTGCCGGACCCGTCATCGACCAGCGGCCGGACGCCGGAATAGGTCCAGACCACGTCGGCCGGGGTGATCGGCGTCTTGAAATAGCCGCTGGCGCCTTCGCAGAGGTAGGCAATCTCTTCTTCACTGGCGACGATCGGCTGACCCGCCGCGTGATCGCGATCGGTCGTGCCGATCAGGGTGAAATCACGCTCATAGGGGATCGCGAAGAAGATCCGGCCATCGGCAAGCTGGAAGAAGTAGGCGTAAGGATGATCGAACAGCTTGCGCACCACGATGTGCGAGCCGCGCACCAGCCGCATCCCGTACTCCGGCGCTTCGCCGAGCAGGCCATCGACCTGCAGCACGGCCGGCCCGGCAGCATTGATGAGCGCGCTGGCAGTAAACGTGCCCGCCGGGGTTTCCAGCTCCCACCCGCCGTCGATCCGGCGCGCAGCGGTCAGCGGCGTGCGCGGGCGGACTTCTGCGCCATGCGCTACCGCGTCGAGCGCATTGAGCACCACCAGCCGCGCATCATCGACCCAGCCGTCCGAGTATTCGAAAGCCGGGCCGAACTCTGCCTTCAGCGGCGCGCCGGCCGGGTGGCGGTGGAGGTCGATCGAGCGGGTGGCCGGCAGGTGCTTGCGCCCGCCGATGTGGTCATAAAGGAACAGCCCAAGCCGCAGCAGCCAGCGCGGGCGCAGGCCCTGCACATGCGGCAGGACGAAGCGCAGCGGGTGGATGATGTGCGGGGCAATGGCCCACAGCGCCTCACGCTCGGTCAGGCTCTCGCGCACCAGGGCATACTCGTAATGCTCGAGATAGCGCAGCCCGCCGTGGACCAGCTTGGTCGAGGCCGATGAAGTGCCCTGCGCCAGGTCACCGGCCTCCAGCAGCAGCACCTTCGCGCCCCGGCCCGCTGCGTCACGGGCGATCCCCGCCCCGTTCACGCCGCCACCGATCACTGCCAGGTCAAACTGCATCTGCGCTTACCTCACATCCGGGCCGGAGACCGGCCGCACCACGCCGGGCGGCGTCAGGCGGCGGAACAGGCGGCCCTGCTCGCTATAGAGCACCAGCCCCAGCGCCGCGATCCCGCCTGCCAGCAGCGACCAGGCGAGCGGCTGGGCCGTGCCATCATAGGCCTGGCCGATCACTGCACCCAGACTGGCCGCCACGGCCATCCGCACGAACATCTGGAACGAACTCGCCGCCCCGGCAATCCGGGCAAAGGGCTGCAAGGCGATCGAGCCAAAGTTGGCGCCCAGGAAGCCCATCAGACACATGTTGAGGCTCATGACCGGTACGAACTGCCACAGCGTCTGGTGCGGCAGATGCGCCATCCAGACCTGCAGGGCGCTGACGCAAATAAACGCCAGCAGCGCGGTATGCGAGACACGCCGCGCGCCGAACCGCTCCACAATCCGCGAGTTGAAGAAGTTGGCCACCGCCATGCCGCCCGCCATCAACGCGAAGATCAACGGGAAGGCGGTCCCGGCGCCGAAATGCTCGGCCACAAGCTGCTGGGCCGAGTTGATATAGCCGAACAGCCCGGAGACGAGCAGCGCGGCGCCGATGACATAGCCCATCGAGGCGCGGTTGCTGGCCGCCGTCCACATGTTGCGCGCAATCGCCCGCGGGGCGATGGCCTGGCGATATTCGGGATTGAGCGTTTCGGGCAGGCGGATCCAGGCCCAGATCCAGACCATCACCCCAAGCAGGGCCATGCCGCCGAAGATCCAGCGCCAACTCGCCACGGCCAGCACCGCCTGGCCAAAACTGGGCGCGGCCATCGGCACGATCATGAAGATCACCGCCACGGTCGATTGCGCCCGCGCCATCCGGTCGCCCGAGAAGCGATCGCGGATGATCGCGTTGGGCAGCACGGACAGGCCCGCGCTGGTGATCGCCTGGGCGGCGCGCAGCACCAGCAAGGCGGTAAAGTCTGTCACCAATGCGCAGGCGACCGTCAGCGCGACATAGGCTGCCAGGCTGGCGAACAGCACCGGGCGGCGGCCATAGCGATCGGCCAGGGCACCGGGAAACAGTGCACCGATCCCGGCGGCAATCAGATAGACCCCGACAATCAGCTGGCGCTGGTTGGGATCGCTTACGCCCAGATCCTCGGCCATGATCCCCAGCGCCGGCAGCATCGAATCGATGCACAGCGCCTGCAGCGCCATGATCATGGCCATCAGCGCGACAAATTCGCGCTCACCCAGCTTTGCACCGGGGCCAGGAGGACTCACTGATGGCATGGCTGAAGCCCTTGGCCTGTTCCGCCCGTGCTGGCCAGACTGAATTCGCATGGGTAAGTCTGGCGGCATGGCTGATCCTGCCGACGAATCCGATTTTGACGATGTCCCCGGCCAGGGGCTGCGCAAGATCATCCATGTCGACATGGATGCCTTCTATGCCAGCGTCGAACAGCGCGATGATCCGTCGCTGCGCGGGCTTCCGGTCGCGGTAGGGGGCGATGGCCCGCGCGGCGTGCTGACCACCTGTTCCTATGAAGCGCGCAAGTTCGGCTGCCGTTCGGCCATGCCCTCGGTCACGGCCAAGCGCCTCTGCCCGCAGCTGATCTTCGTGCGGCCGCGCTTTCCAGTCTATACCGCGATCTCGCACCAGATCCGCGAGATCTTCCGCAGCTTCACCCCGCTGGTCGAACCACTCTCGCTCGATGAGGCCTATCTCGACGTGACGGCCGACGTGAAGGGGATCGGCTCCGCCACCCGAATTGCCGAGCTGATCCGGGCAAAGATCAAGGCCGAGACCGGCCTGACCGCCAGCGCCGGCGTGTCCTACAACAAGTTCATCGCCAAGCTGGCGAGCGACCAGAACAAGCCCGACGGGATCTGTGTGGTGCGCCCGGGCGAAGGCGCGGCCTTTGTCGCGGCCATGCCGGTCCGCCGGTTCCACGGCATCGGCCCGCGCGGGGCGGACAAGATGAAGCAGCTGGGGATCGAAGCCGGCGCTGACCTGGCCGCCAAGGACATCCACTTCCTGCGCGAACATTTCGGCAGCCAGGCCGACTACCTCTACCGCGCCGCGCGCGGGATCGATCTGCGCCGGGTCAAGGCTGACCGGGCGCGCAAGTCGGTCGGGACCGAGCGGACCTTCGATCACGATATCTCTTCCGGCGCGGCGCTGCGCGAACAGCTGGAGCGGATCGTCGGCCTGACCTGGGACCGGATCGAGCGCAGCAGGGCCGAAGGGCGGACCGTGACCCTCAAGCTCAAGCTCAAGGACTTTACTGGCCTCACGCGGGCCCGCTCGCTCTCCCAGCCAGTCCGGGATCAGAATGAATTTGCCGAGATCGGCCACGCCTTGCTCGATGAACTGCTGCCATTGCCCCAGCCGGTGCGGCTGATGGGCCTGACGTTGTCGCAACTGGTCGAGGACGAACCGGAAGCGCCCCCGCCAGTCAGGTCGGCGAGCCAGCTTTCGCTGTTCTGATCCAGTCCGCCAGGTTTCGCTCCAGCTGCTGCGCCAGGTTCGGCGGCAGGGCATCCGGCGCAAAGAATTCAGCGGCCACGATCTCGCGCCCGTCGCCCTGCGGCACGCCGCGCACCCGGCCGGTAATGACGTGGACGCGGTTGACCGTGCCGGCCAGCGGCTCCTCGATCACGGCCAGCTCGCGCGGGTCTTCCAAAGCGCAGGCGATCTCTTCCGCCAGTTCGCGCAAGGCCGCCAGCAGGGGCTCCTCGCCGCGGTCGATCCCGCCACCGGGCAGCATCCAGCGCCCGCTGCCATAGGAGTGACGCACCAGCAGGATCCGTCCCTCGCCATCAAAGGCCAGGACCCGGCAGCCAAGCAGCAACGGCTTCCTGATCCGCCACCAGACCAGCCGCACCCGGTGCGCCTGGACCAGCAGCACCCGGTGCAGCGGGCGGGGGATCAGGCGAAGCATGTCACCGGCTGACGTGCCGCCTTGAGCAGCCGGGCGACCGGTAGGTCATGCTCGCCGCGCACGGCCGCCTCGAACAGCGCAACCTTGTCCGCGCCGCGGATCACGAAGATCACCTGATCGGAATTGAGTAGCGCCGGGATGGTCAGGCTCAGCCGATCGAAGGGCGCCTCGGGCGGTAACGGATCGGGGGTCAGGCGGCGCAGCGTCAGCGGATCATCCGCCTGAGGGTCAGTGTTCTGAAACAGGCTGGCGATATGCCCGTCCCCGCCCATGCCGAGCCAGGCGACGGCGAAATGCGGCGGCACCCCGTGTTCGGTCAACGCAACGACTCTAGCCCCTACCGGCTCCAGCAGCGCTCGGATCCGGCCGACATTGCTGGCCGGATGGTCCTCCGGCACGATCCGGTCATCGCCCGGCCAGACCGCGATCCGGCCCCAGTCGAGCGGTCGCTGCGCCAGTTCGGCCAGGATCGGGAACGGTGTCGATCCGCCCGGCACAGTAATGGCGATCGGGCCGGCGCTGGCAGCCAGCGCGGTAGAGAGGCGATCGAACAGCCAGTCGGCAATCTGGCTGTCAGTGGCGGCAGGAACAATGCGCGGGGCGATCATGCTGCAAGCGCATAGCATCGCTGTCCCCTGCGGCGAGTGATTATTTGAGCAACTGGCCCAGGAACCAGACGCGCTGCTCGGCCTGGTCGGTCCAGTCGTCTATCGCGCCGTCGGTGGCGTTGTCACCCGCCGCGCCAGCTGCAGCCTTGGTCTCGCGCAGCGCCGCGATCAGGGCTTCGTTATCGGCCTTGAGCTCGGCGGTCATCGCTGCGGCGCCTTGCGTCGTCGCATCCTGGTCGGCGATGCGGGTCGGCCGGCCGATCGCGCCGATCGAGGTCAGCGTATCGGCACCATTCTTGCGGACACGCTCGGCGATCAGGTCGGTCAGCGCAAAGATTTCGGTCGCCTGCTCGTCGAACAACAGGTGCAGGTCGCGGAACTGCGGCCCGGCGACGTGCCAGTGGAAACTCTTGGTCTTGAGATAGAGCGCGAAGCAATCGGCCAGCAGGGCATTGAGACTGGCGACCAGCGCGGCGTGAGAATTGTCAGTACGGGTCATTGGCGGTTCCCCTCGGTTGGAATGAGGGGTTTCTACCGCAGAGCCAGTAATCGTCTAAACCGGTTAAATTAGAGATTGTGATCGGATTAGGAGATTATATGACGCCCATGGCCCGCGCGCCCAGACCAAGGGCCAGGAGCAGCAAGGCCACACCCAGTCCGCGCCGCAACTGCCCCAGCCACGAGGCCCGTCCCAGCAGCATCCACCCGGCCCCGACCACCAGCGCCGCCCCCACGGCCCCGCCCAGCCCGGTCGTCAGCGGCGCCCGCGTCAGTGCTGCCAGCGCGAAGACCAGAAAGCGCGCCGCATCGGTCAGTTGCATGGCGAAGATCACGATCCCGAACGCGCCGAGCGAATGGGTCGGCTCGGCCGGCGCAGCGCGCGGGCGCAGGACAATCAGTTCAAGCCCCGCCAGTCCAAGCGCCAGTGCCACCAGGAACAGCCGCGCCGGCCCAGCCATCAGCCCGGCCACCTGCGCCCCGCCCCAGGCCGCCAGCCCAGCTGCCGCCATGCCGCTGGCGATCGCCACCAACAGCAAGCTGTGCCGCGCGCCCTGCCGTTCAGCCAGCTGCGCCACCAACACCTGATCGCGCGCGCCGACCCCGACGAGCAGGGTGGCGAGCAAGGCGAAGAGCAGGCCGGTCATCGGCACAGCCTAGCAGCACCCGAGTCCTGCTGACCAGCGCTTGCGAAACAGCGATTTGGGATAGTCGGTTCTGGAGCGGGCGAAGGGATTCGAACCCTCGACCCCAACCTTGGCAAGGTTGTGGCGGTTAGCATCGGCCTGTGGGCTTGCCAAGCAGAAAATCGGGCGGGTGACACGGAAAATGTGCAGAATCGGTTTGCGGCGCTTTGTGACTTCACAAATGGCCGTGAAGGCCCACATTGGGGAGCAAGCGCAAATCCACCTGGAGTTCTCCCTTGGCAAGCATGGGCCTCAGCCTCGACGAGCAGAAGGCGGTCGATCGGTTCCGCAAGGACGTGGTCGAACCGTCGATGACCAACCTGGTGATCCTGGATTTCTGGGCGGAATGGTGCGGTCCGTGCAAGGCGCTGACCCCGGTGCTGGAAAAGGTCTCGGCCGAATATGCCGACAAGGGCGTGGTCCTGGCCAAGGTCAATGTCGACGAGGAGCAGTTCATCGCCGCGCAGTTCCAGGTACGCTCGATCCCCACGGTCTATGCTATGTTCCAGGGCCAGCCGGTGGCGGACCTGACCAACGCCCGCAGCGAGTCGCAGCTGAAGGGCATCCTCGACCAATTGCTTGCCAAGTTGCCGGTGCAGCCGGGCGGTGCCGCCCCGGCGCAGGACATCGCGCCGCTGCTGGCGATGGGTGAGGATGTGCTGGCAACCGGCGATGCCGAGCGGGCAGCAGGCATCTTCATGCAGATCGCGGAAATGGCGCCGGACAATGGCGCGGCCCAAGGCGGCCTGCTGCGCGCCCTGGTGACGGCTGGGCATATCGCAGAGGCAGAGGCCGTGCTGGCCGAGCTGCCCGAATCGCTGGCCAAGGACGCCGACATTGCCCGCGCCCGCGCCGCGCTTGAGCTGGCCAAGGACCGGCCCGAGGATGACGAGCTGGCGGCACTCCGCGCTGCGGCCACGCCTGACAATCCCGAGGGCCAGCTCGCCTATGCAACCGCTGCTTTCGCGGCCGGGGAACGCGATGCGGCTGCCGAGACTTTGCTATCCATGATTGCTGCCGATCGCGAATGGAACGAGGGCGCCGCCCGGGCCAAGCTGCTGCAGATCTTCGAGGCGGTCGGCCTGGAAGACCCCTGGGTCACTGCGACCCGGCGCAAGCTTTCGCTGGTCCTGTTCGGTTGACCCAGCCCATGCGCCTGTCGATCTTCCCGCTGACTGGCGCCGTGCTCTATCCCGGGCTGCAACTGCCGCTGCACATCTTCGAACCGCGCTACCGCGCGATGATCACCGATGCCCTGGCCCGCAACCGGCGGATCGGCATGATCCAGCCGCAACGGCAAGAGGAAGGTGCACCGCTGTTCAGCATCGGCTGCGTCGGCAAGATCGCCGATGTCGAGGCGCTGGAGGACGGGCGCTTCAACGTGGTCCTCGAAGGCGAAGCGCGT
The DNA here is from genome assembly GCA_021299075.1 of Novosphingobium sp. GTDB lineage: Bacteria > Pseudomonadota > Alphaproteobacteria > Sphingomonadales > Sphingomonadaceae > Novosphingobium. The sequence goes on from JAJTFU010000096.1 coordinate 8,657, forward strand.
TTCCGGATCCTGCGCGAACTGGATGTGATCACCCCCTTCCGCCAGGTCGAGGCCGAACTGCTGGAAGACCCTCCGCACCAGACACTCGCCCCGATCGAACGCGCCAGCTTTGAGCGCGAGGCGCGGCGCTTTGCCGAGGTCCAGGGCTATCTGATCGACTGGGATGCTGTGACTTCGCTTGACGATACCTCACTCATCGACGGGGTCAGCCAGATCGCCCCGTTCGATGCCGCAGCCAAGCAGGCCTTGCTAGAAGCGCCCAACCTTTCGACCCGCTGCGAGCTGCTGGTCCAGTTGATGCAGTTCTTTGGCCGCCGCGATAGCGACGAGGGGCGGGTTACCCTGCAATAGGCTGGCTCAGGCCAGCGTCGCCTTCAGCCCGTCGATCACGTACTGCGCCGCGAGCGCCGCCAGCAGCACGCCGAGCAGGCGAGTAATCACCGCCTCGACCCGCGCGCCAAGCAGCTTCATCAAGGGCCCGGCAGCGACCAGCGCCAGCAGGGTGAGCAGCATGACCGCACCCAGCGCGCCCAGCACGACCAGCGTTTCATCGGTCCCCTTGGCCCGCGCGGTCAGCAGCATGATCGTGGCGATCGAGCCGGGACCGGCGATCATCGGCATAGCCATCGGGAAGACCGAAACATCCTCGATCTCGGGCGTGGCCTTGACCTTTTCCGCCCGCTCCTCGCGCCGCTGGGTGCGCTTTTCGAAGACCATGTCGAGCGCGATCAGGAACAGCATGATCCCGCCGGCGATCCTGAAGGAATCGAGCTCGATATGCAGCGCGCCGAGCAGGTCCTCACCGAATACGGCGAAGATCAGCAGGATGATCGTGGCGATGAAGCAGGCCCGCAGCGCCATGGCCCGCGCCTGGGCGCGGCTCGCGCCGCTGGTCAGTCCGGCATAGATCGGCGCGCAGCCCGGCGGATCGATCACCACGAACAGAGCGATGAAGGCGGAGAGAAACAGCTCGAGCATGGTTTAGCGCGGAGCCCCTGAGGCAGGCACGGTCTGATCCAGCACCGTTTCGAACTTCGTGCCGTTCCACAACGAGACCTTGATCGTGCGGCCGCCCAGCGTGGTCACGCCCGTGCCCCAGTGCAGCGTACCGTCACGCGAAGTGCCGGTCTGCCAGTCGGTGTCGGTTACCACCAGCACGGGCGGAGCGGGCGGGCGCACCTTGCATTCGGCCACGCGCGCCGCGATCATTTCGGGCGCGGCGGAGGCGCCGCCCGTGGTCAGGCTCATGTCGGCGATCCATTTCAGGTCGCCATTCTTCTGGCGCTGCCAGATCGTCGCAAAGCTGCCGCTGGCATTGGAACTCTCCCAGCCGCCGCGGGTGACCGCGTAAGAGCCATCGCAGCTCGACCAGACGGCGTGCGGCTGCCACTTGACCGCCACAGCCGGCTCGGCCCGGCCCTTCAGCCAATCGGCCGCCTTGACGCGGCCAGGCACGAACATTTCCGCCCCGTCCGCCGCGGTTGCGCGGAAGGCGGCCCACTGCCCCTTGTCCTGCGCCAGGCGGGCAAAGGCCAGTTCGGCGGCGATCACCGCGCTGGGATTGGCGACGGGCTCAATCTTGCCAAAGCGCGGTCCACGCGGGGCCGAGGCGCAGGCAGCGAGGGTAAGTGACAGGGTGGCGGCGATGAGGAAACGCTTCATGGGCAGCAGCCTAAAGCGCTTGGTCCTCCAGCGCCACCCCTGCATTGCGGTGCGCGGCAACCAGGGTGTTGCGTAGCAGCACGGCAATGGTCATCGGGCCGACCCCGCCCGGCACCGGCGTGATCGCCCCAGCAACGCTGCTGGCCCCGGCATAGTCGACATCGCCGACTAGGCGCGTCTTGCCTTCCTCGGCTGCGGGGACCCGGTTGATGCCCACGTCGATCACAGTGGCGCCGGGTTTGATCCAGTCAGCCTTGACCATTTCCGGCCGGCCGACCGCGGCCACGACGATATCGGCGCGGCGCACCACGTCGGGCAGGTTCTGCGTGCGGCTGTGGGCGATGGTGACGGTGCAGCTTTCGGCCAGCAGCAGCTGAGCCATCGGCTTGCCGACCAGGATCGAGCGCCCGATCACCACGGCTTCCTTGCCCGAAAGGCTCCCCAATCTGTCCTTGAGCAGCATCAGGCAGCCGAGCGGGGTGCAGGGCACCAGCCCCGGCAGACCCAGCGCGAGGCGCCCGGTGCTGGTGGGCGTCAGGCCATCGACATCCTTGTTCGGGCTGATCCGCTCAACCACGGCCTGTTCATCCAGGTGCTTTGGCAGCGGCAACTGGACCAGGATGCCATCGACCGCCGGATCGGCATTGAGCCGCTCGACCAGCGCGATCAGATCGGCCTGGGTGGTATCGGCGGGCAGCTTGTGCTCGAAGCTGGCCATCCCGGCTTCGACCGTCTGCTTGCCCTTGTTGCGGACATAGACCTGGCTGGCCGGGTCTTCACCAACCAGCACCACGGCCAGGCCCGCCTTGCGCCCGGCCTTGGCCTCGAAGGCAGCGGCAGCGACGCCGACGCGCGCGCGCAGGTCCGCTGCGAAAGCCTTGCCATCAATCACCGCAGCCTGGCTCATCCAACCTGACGCCCGACATAGGAGAGGATAATCAAGGCCACGTTGATCAACAGGATCAACACGATCGGCGAAAAGTCGATCCCGCCGGTGTTGGGCAACCGCCGTTTGATCGGGGCCAGGATCGGATCGAGAATTGCATTGAGCGCGGTCCACAGCGCGGACACGAACTGGTTGTGAAAGCTGACCACGTTGAAGCTGATCAGCAGCCCCAGCACGAACTGCACGATCACCACAGTGATGATCAGGTTGGCGAACAGTTCCAGGATCGGGATGAGCACTTCGTTGATCATCGATTGGGTCCTTGGGAGAGGGTAAGGGCCTTTAGCGGCGGATCAGGGTACCAGCCCCGCGCGCAGTGAACACTTCGATCAGCATGGCATGCGGCACCCGGCCATCGAGCACGACCGCCGCCTCGCACCCGGCCTCGACCGCGTGGATGCAGGTTTCCAGCTTGGGGATCATCCCGCCGCTGATCGTGCCGTCTTCCTGCAGCTTGCTGATATCCGCCGGGGTCAGGTCGGTCAGCAGGTTGCCCTGCTTGTCGAGCACGCCGGCCACGTCGGTCAGCAGGAACAGCCGCGCCGCACCCAGGGCCGCAGCGATTGCCCCGGCCATGGTATCGGCATTGATGTTGTAGGTCTCACCGTCCACCCCCGGCGCGATCGGCGCGTTCACCGGGATCATGCCCGCCGCGCTGGCCGTTTCGATCAGGGTGACATCGACCGAGGTCGGTTCGCCCACGAAGCCCAGGTCGATCGCCTGCTCGATATTGCTTTCCGGGTCCTTGGTGGTCCGCTCAACCTTGGTGGCGATAACCAGCCCGCCATCCTTGCCCGAAATGCCCAGCGCCTTGCCACCGGCCCCGGCAATCCACCCGACCAGTTCCTTGTTGATCGCGCCGGAAAGGACCATTTCGGCCACTTCGGCGGTGG
>JAJTFU010000097.1 GCA_021299075.1 Novosphingobium sp.
GGTCGCTCCCAACTTGGCAATCATCCGGGCCGGCAGCGGGCATTGCGCGCTGTCATAGTGCAGCCAGAGTTCGACGATATCGGCAGTCTGCCCCGGCATGTCGTGCGGCCTGGTCTGGCAGCCGATCACCGAATGCCCCTGCAGATGGGGGCCAAGCACCTGGTTCAGCCAGGCGGTCGTAATGTCTGCGGCGCCTTGCGGGATGATGGGCTTGCCTGCCCGCTTGCCCGATGGCCGGGCGTTGATTGCGAACGCGGGATCCCAGGCGGGATTGGCTGCAACATGGCCAGTAATCGGATTGTCGAACATCATGGTCTGTCCTCCATCGGCCAGCTTGTGCTGCTGGCATGGGCAGGTGATCGACCGGATCGCAGCGCCAAGTCCTGTGGACGGATTGAGGAATGTCTTAGGTTTTTCTTAGGGGGTGGATTTCGCGGCAATTGCTGTATTGTTGGCGGCGCGGATCCTCGCGTTCGAAACAGGGCAATTGCTGCGCATGGACCAAGTTCGGATCGGCACGGCGACGGTCAACTTCTCACGGCTGACGATCGAAGGCGAGGCCGGGAATTTCTCCGTCGAGCCCATGGTCCTTGAAGTGCTGCGCGCGCTGATGGCGCAGCCCGGCGAAGTCGTCTCGCGGGAAGCGCTGATCGATCAGGTATGGGGCGTCTCTTATGGCGGCGACGAACGCCTTTCGCGGGCGATCTCCCTGCTCCGCAAGGCGCTTGGCGAAGACGCCCGCCACAACCGCTATGTCGAGACCATTCCCAAGCGTGGCTATCGCCTGCTTGTCACGCCATGCGATCCGACCACTGCGGGAGATGGTGCCAACGAGAGCGCCGGCCTTGCTGCAAGCACGGCGGCGCCCACCGGCCGGCCAAGGGCGCGACGTCTGCTGGCGGGCTTTGCGGTGCTGATCATCATCGCCGCTGTGGTCCTGGCGCTCTCTCTGACCAGGGCTGGATGGCCGGGCTCAACCGCACATGGATTTGCTGCGACGGAGACTGTGCAAGATGACAAGGATCATCGCAACTCGATTGCCGTCCTGCCCTTTACCGACCTCAGCCAGGCGGGTGACCAGAAGTATCTGGCCGACGGGCTGACGGAAGAGATCCTCGATGCGATCATGAAGTTTCCGGAGCTGCGGGTGGTCGGCCGGACCTCCTCGTTCCGCTACCAGGCCAACGAAATCGATCCGCGCAAGGTCGCGGCGGATCTCAACAGCCGGTACTTGCTGATCGGTTCGCTCCGCAAGCACGAGGAGCGGCTGCGGGTTGCCGCACAACTGGTTGAAGCTGACGGCGGAAGGGTTGTCTGGTCGCAGACTTTCGAAGGATCGGCCGGGCGGATCTTTGAATTCCAGGAGAGCATTGCCCGCTCGATCGCGGCAGGGCTGGGCGTTACCATTGCCGCCAAGGACCTCGTCCTGCCCCGGATGACCGGCAACGAGGAAGCTTACGAACTGTTCCTGCAAGGCCGCGAAATGGCCCGACGGTTCGGGCGCGAAAACAAGCGCAGCGGTATGCGTTTGCTGGAACAGGCGATCAGACTGGATCCCCAGTTTGCGCTGGCCTGGGCCTGGCTTGGCAATGCCAAGCTGCTGCTGGCGATCACTCAGCCAGCAGCTGAATCCAGAGCCCTGGTGGCCGAAGCCCGCACTGCCGTCACCAAGGCGAAGGCGATCGACCCGGGATTGGCCATGGGCCACTTCCTGGAAGCGGTCCTGCACGATTACGATCTGGATTTCGCGGCATCAATGGACGCGATGGAGCGGGCCTATGCGGCCGATCCCAACCAGCCCTACCTGATCATCCGCAGGGGCCGGAACTATGCCATGCTCGGCCAGACCGACAAGGCCGAGCAGCTGATCGAGGAAGGCCTGCGGCGCGACCCGACCGATGCGATCGGCATCATCAATCTTTCGCGGATCATGCTGGCCAAGGGAGACCTTGCCGAAGCCCAGCGCCTGGCGATCAGGAGCAGGGACCTTGGCTTTGTCCCGGCCGGAGCGGTGATCTGCGCGATGCTTAACGCGCAAGGCAACCCGCAGGAAGCCCGAACATGTTGGGCAAAATTGCCCGACGAGATCACCGAGCGTTATCGGCCCCCATTTGTTGAGCAGGGCGCGTGGAGCCAGATCGGCAGGGCCGTGATCGACGGGGACGCCGATGCCCGCCAGCAGGTGTTCGCGACCTTGCAAGACCACTTCGCCAAACCCGACCCGAGGGTGAACAACTATCTGATGGACCTCTATCTGGCCGTCGGTACGCCGGAGGCGTTCATGCAGGAATTCGTCGAGCACCCCTATTCGGGCAGCTCATCGTCAATCGCTTCGGTCTGGATTGCCGGCGAACACTATAGCCGCCTGCGCCGCGATCCGGCCTTTCCGGCCTTTGCCGCGCGGATTGGGCTGGTACGGGCCTGGGAAAAGTATGGCTGGCCGGAGGCCTGTCGCAAGGCCGATGGTACCAGCCCTGGTCTGATCAAGTTCAGCTGCACCTGATGGCGGATTTCGGCAGTGCTGGGCTTGTCCGGGCGCCGCTGAAGCGCCATAGGCGCGCCAGCGATTCCCCTGTCCGAAAGGCCCCGCGATGAAGGTCCGCGTATTCGTCAGCCTCAAGAACGGTGTGCTCGACCCGCAGGGACGGGCAATTCATCACGCCATCGAGGGTCTTGGCATCCACGGTGTGCAGGATGTGCGCGCCGGCAAGATGATCGAATTGGAAGTCGATGCCAGCGTCACTGACGCCCAGTTGGAAGAGATGGCCAGCAAGCTGCTGACCAATACGGTCATCGAAAACTACCGTATCGAACGGGTGCAGCCGTGAGCTTCCGTTCGGCCGTGATCACCTTCCCGGGCTCCAACTGTGACCGGGACATGGCCGACGCGCTGGAGAAGGTCTCCGGCACCGCGCCGCACCGAGTGTGGCACGGCGATGCCGCCCTGCCTGACGGGCTGGACTTCATCGCCCTGCCCGGCGGCTTCTCTTATGGCGACTACCTGCGTTCCGGCGCGATGGCGGCGCGCAGCCCGATCATGCAGGCGGTGATTGCCGCCGCAGGCAAGGGCGTACCGGTGCTGGGCGTCTGTAACGGCTTCCAGGTCCTGACCGAAGCCGGCCTGCTGCCGGGCGCGCTGATGCGCAATGCCGGCATCCGCTTCGTCTGCCGCGAAGTGAAGCTGAAGGTGGAGAACACGCAGAGCCTGTTCACCGCCGGCTATTCGGCCGGGCAGCAGATCGTCATTCCGGTGGCACACCACGACGGTAATTACTTCGCCGATGCGGAAACGCTCGACCGGCTGGAAGGCGAAGGCCGCGTTGCTTTCCGCTATGCTGAACCGGTCAATGGCTCGGCGCGCGATATTGCTGGCGTGCTCAATGCGGCCGGCAACGTGCTCGGCATGATGCCGCACCCCGAACGCGTGATCGAGCCGGCCCAGGGCGGCACCGATGGCCGCGCGCTGTTCGAAAGTGCCGTGCGGGGTCTGGTCGGCGCCTGAGGCCGGTTAGACGGCCTGACGCAGGTCGGATTTGGTGAAGAGACCGCGCGCTTCGAGCGCCGGCATCGGCCGACCGAAGTAGTAGCCCTGGATCTTCTTGCAGCCGAGGCCGCGGATAATTTCCAGTTCGCGTTCGGTCTCGACGCCTTCGGCCGTGGTCGACATCTCGAGGCTGTCGGCCATCGCCACCACGGCGCGGATGATCGCCAGGCTTTCCGGATTGCCGGCGGCGGCACCTTGCACGAAGCTGCGATCGACCTTGATGGTCGAGAAGCGCAGGTTGCGAATGTAGGCTAGGCTCGAATAGCCGGTGCCGAAATCGTCAAGCGCGATGCCGCAACCCAGCGCCATGATCTGCTCCAGCGCGGCGCGGGCCAGGTTTGAATCGCGCACGAAGATCGATTCGGTCACCTCAATTTCCAGCCGCTGGGCCGGCAGACCCGAGCTCGACAGCGCGGTTACAACGCTGGGGATGAAGCTGGAATCGAGCAACTGCTCACCCGAGACGTTGACTGCAACCTTGACGTCACCCGGCCAGCGCACGGCCTCGCGGCAGGCTTCGCGCAGCACCCATTCGCCGATCGGCACGATCAGGCGGGTATCCTCGGCCAGCGGGATGAACTTGGCAGGGCTGACAAATCCGTGATCTTCGCTGTTCCAGCGCAGCAGCGCCTCGAAGCTGACGATGTTTTCCTGGTTGGCATCGACGACCGGCTGGAAGTTCAGCATGAACTCGTTCTTCTCCAGCGCACGGCGGAGCGAGAATTCCAGCTTGCGCCGTTCCTCAGCATGGGCGTGGAGCGAGGGTTCGTAGCTGAAGTGCTGGCCGCCGCCCTCTTCCTTCGAGCGGTAGAGCGCAAGGTCAGCATTGCGCATCAGCGTTTCAACCGTGTTGCCATCACGCGGGCCGATCGCCGAGCCGACACTGGCGCCGATGTACAGCGTGTGGTGGTCAACCTCGTAAGGCTGCGACAGCAGGTGGATAACGCTGGCGGCAACCTTTTCCAGCCGGCGCGGATCCGAGGCATCGCGGATCACGATGGCGAACTCGTCACCGCCGAGGCGGCCGCACAGTTCGTTCTCGGTCATGATCGACTTCAGTCGTTCCGAGACGCGCGCCAGCAGCTGGTCGCCGACCAGGTGGCCAAGGGTATCGTTGACCGCCTTGAACCGGTCGAGGTCGATCATCAGGAAGGCGCACTTGGTCCGCCACTGCGCGGCATAGCGCAGCGCTTCGCCGAGGGCCTCGGTCACCATCATGCGGTTAGGCAGGCTGGTCAGGGTATCGAAGCGCGCCATATGCGCGATCTTTTCCGAGCTTTCGCGCTGGGCTGTGACGTCCGAGCCAACGCCGCGGAACCCGTCGAAGCCGCCCTTGTCATCGAACTTGGGCGTGCCCGAAAGCTCCCACCAGCGCAACTGGCCGTTGATATGGACGCGCACGATCAGGTTGGAAAAGCTCTCGCGGCGCTTCAGCCGTTCGGCCAGGTCATGCAGGCTCGAAGGGAACTGCCCGGTTTCCCAGGCCGGCCCGGCAATCAGCTGGATAAAGGGCTTGCCATCGATCTCGTCGGCGCTCTTGCCCAGCGCAAAGGCGAAGCGCGGGCTGACCAAGCGGACCCGCCGCGCGGTATCAATCTGCCACAGCCACTCGGCCTCACCCTCTTCGAACTCGCGCAGCAGCAGCGATACGACCTCGTTCTTCTCGGCCATGCCGGCCTCGGCCATTCGGGCGATCAGGAACGAGCGGGCGTTTTCGATAGAGCCGACGACGATGACGGCCAGCCAGACCACCGTGACAATCGCCATTTCGAACTTGCCGGCCCACATCAGGCTGGCAATCGCCCCGCCGCCGGCAATCCCGGCAAACAGCAGATTGGCCAGCGGAACCGCCGGCAGCAGCACCGCCGAGGCGGTGAGCAGCATCGCCGTAATGGCCCAGAGCTCAAGGTGCGTGGCCCCGTCGCCGAACGGCGCAAAGGCTGCCATCGGCACAACCCAGGCCATGGCATTGGCCACCGATGTGCGCGACTGACGATCGACTTCATCGCGCGACATGCGGCGGCGGTCGGCGTCAATCAGAGTCTTGTCGACCATGCTGCCGTGATAAAGCGTGAAGCCCAGCAGGCCGACCCAGGCCAGGATCAGCGCCCAGTGGACAACGCCGGCATAGAACCAGCAGACCCCGACCGCCGCAATCGCCTGAGCCAGAATGCGGGCCTTGGTGACGCGGGCCAGGTTGGAATATTGCAGGCCGCGCAGCCGCGTCCAGTCTGCATCGCCGGGGCTGGCGAGGCCCAGCACGGCCATCACCGGCAGTTCGCGCGGCAGGGATGAGGCAGGAGAGGTCGCGGTGTTCACCCGCTCCGGTTAGCACCAAATCCTTAGCGGCCCGTAAACCTAACGGCAGTTTTGCGGCACTTTTCGGCTATTCGACGGTGACCGATTTGGCGAGATTCCTAGGCTGATCAACGTCGGTCCCCTTCACGCAAGCAACGTGATAGGCAATCAGCTGAACCGGCACAGCATAGACCAGCGGCGCGATCAGCGGGTGGACCTTGGGCATCTCGATCGTCGCCAGACAGCCCTCGCCGGCCTCGTCCAGCCCTTCGCGGTCGGACACCAGCACGATCTTGCCGCCGCGGGCACGGACTTCCTGCATGTTGCTGACAGTCTTTTCGAAGAGCGGCCCCGAAGGCGCGAGAACGATGACCGGCACGGCTTCGTCGATCAGCGCAATCGGCCCGTGCTTCATCTCGCCGGAAGCATAGCCTTCAGCGTGAATATAACTGATTTCTTTCAGTTTTAACGCACCTTCCAGCGCCAACGGATAGTCCGGTCCACGCCCGAGGTAGAGCACGTCGCGCGCCGGGGCGATCAGGTGCGCCATCGCCGCGATATCGGCATCATGGCTGAGCGCGGCGTTGAGGCTGGCGGGTGCCTGGAGCAGGTGATCGACCACTTCGGCTTCCTCCGCCCGGGTCATCCGCCCGCGCACCACTGCCATGTGGGCCGCGAGTGCGGCGAGCACGGCGAGCTGGCAGGTGAAGGCCTTGGTCGAAGCGACACCGATCTCCGGCCCGGCGTGGGTCGGCAGCAGCAGATCGGCCTCGCGTGCCATCGAACTGGTCGGGACATTGACCACTACCGCGATCGTCTGGCCATGCTCCTTGCAGTGGCGCAGCGCGGCGAGCGTATCGGCGGTTTCCCCGCTCTGCGAGATGAACAGCGCCAGCCCGCCCGGCTCCAGCACCGGTTCGCGGTAACGAAATTCGGATGCGAAATCGATGTCGACTGGTAGGCGCGCGAACTGTTCGAACCAGTACTTCGCGACCATCCCGGCATAATAACTGGTTCCGCAAGCGACGATGGTGACGCGCTTGATGGTCGAAAGATCGAAATCGAACTGCGGCAGCGCCACGGTCTGATCGACCAGGCGAATGTAGCTCGACAGGGTCTGGGCCACCACCGTCGGCTGCTCGAAGATCTCCTTCTGCATGAAGTGGCGGTAATTGCCCTTCTCGATCGCGGCGGCCGAAGCGCCCGAAGTCGTCACCTCGCGTGTGACCGGCTGGTTGTCCTTGTCATAGATTCGCGCCCCATCACGGGTCACCACCACCCAATCGCCTTCATCGAGGTAAGTGATTTTCTGAGTCAGCGGGGCGAGCGCCAGAGCGTCCGAACCGAGATAGGTCTCCCCATCGCCATAGCCCACCACCAGCGGCGAGCCGAGCCGCGCGCCGATCAGCATGTCCGGATGCTCGCGGAAGGCAATGGCGAGCGCAAAGGCCCCGCGCAGCTGCGGCAG
>JAJTFU010000098.1 GCA_021299075.1 Novosphingobium sp.
ATCACGGTCACTTCAGGATGCGTTGCCCGGATAGCTCAGTTGGTAGAGCAGCGGATTGAAAATCCGCGTGTCGGTGGTTCGAATCCGCCTCCGGGCACCACTCCCCCAAACCGCTGGATCACAATCGGGGGATGGTGGCGGAAATCTCACCCTCATCCAACCGACGCTAAGTGGCTTCGCCGCTAAGCTCTGGTATCCTTCCCCCATCGAGGGGGAAGGCTGGGGTCGCCCTAGCCCGCGATCGGGGCGTGTTCGATCTGCGGCAGCACGTAGCGTGCGAACATGTCGCACTCGTTCACGTGCGGGTAGCCGGAGAGGATGAAGGCTTCCATGCCGGCGTCCTGGTAGGCGCGCAGCTTGGCAATGACCTGGTCGGGGTTGCCGACGATCGCCGCGCCGCAGCCAGAACGGGCGCGGCCGATGCCGGTCCACAGGTTCTCCTCGACAAAGCCGTCGCCATCAGCGGCGCTGCGCAGTTCCTGCTGGCGCTGGACGCCATAGTTGGCGGCATCGAGGCTCTTTTCGCGGATCGCGCGGCCCATTTCGTCGTCGAGCTTGGACAGCAGCCGGTCGGCATAGGCGCGGGCCTCGTCCTCGGTCTCGCGCACGATCACGTGGGCGCGGTAGCCGAACTTGAGCGTGCGGCCCTTGGCGGCGGCGCGGGCCTTCATATCGGTCACGACTTCGCGGACGTTCTCCATCTTGTCCGGCCACATCAGGTAGACGTCGGCCGCTTCGGCAGCGCATTCGCGCGCTTCGTGGCTGAGGCCGCCGAAGTAGAGATTGGGGCACTTGCCCGAGATCGTGGAGATCCGCGCCGGATCGAGCTTCAGGTTGTAGAACTCGCCCTGGAAATCGAGGTGCTCGCCATTGAGCAGCGTGCGGATGATCTTCATCACCTCGGTCCCGCGGCGGTAGCGCGGAGCGCTTTCCATCGTCTCGCCCGGCATGGGGGAGGAGATGATGTTGACGTTGAGGCGGCCCCCGGTGCCGGCGGCATTGGGACCCAGGATCCGGTCAATCGTGGCGGGGCGACGGCGGCGGCGAAGGCGGTGGTATCGACCCCCAGCTCATAGCCCGAAGGCAGTAGGATATTGTCAAACCCGCCCTCTTCGGCGCGCAGCACGATGTTGCGGCAATGCTCCCAGCTGGACTTGAGGTGCTGATCGGGGACGCCAAGGAACTCGTAATCGTCGTCGCACAGGGCCGAGAACCAGGCGATTTCGGGCGGGTTGGTCATGGCAGTCTCTCCGTCAGGTCAGTCTTGTGGCGGGCCTCTGGACGTTTCCGCCCTGGCCCGCCTTGATCGGTATCAACCCTGTCTTTTCAGGGCAGCGGCACACCGCGCGCGGCGACCAGCACGGCGTACCAGTCGGTCCGCGTCCAGCGGACCTTGAGCGCGGCGGCGCCTTCGGCAATCCGCTCTACCTGCTGCGAGCCGATGATCGGAATGATCCCGGCCGGGTGGGCCATCAGCCACGAATAGGCCGCGACCGAGCGCGAGACGCCCGCCTCGCCTGCCACCTTGTCGAGCGCGGCGCAGATCGCGTGATCGCGCGCGCTTTCTGGCTTGGCGAGGCGCCCGCCGCCGAGCGGCGACCAGGCCAGCGGGGTAAGGCCCAGCATCATCGCCTGATCGAGCTCGCCATTCTCGAAGCAGTCGATCCGCAGCGGACTGATCTCGGGCTGGGTCGAGACCAGCTTGTGACCAAGGAAGTGGTTGAGCGCGGCGGTCTGCGCCATGGTGAAGTTCGAGACGCCGAGGGTGCGGATCTTGCCGCTGGTCACGGCATCATCCAGCACGCGGGCGACTTCCTGCGGGTGAGCGAGGATATCCGGCCGATGGACCTGCCACAGCTCGACCGAGTCGGTCTTGAGCCTGGTCAGCGAGGCATCGATCGCCTTGCGCAGGTAGTCGGCGCTCTGGTCATAAGGCAGCGGCGGCATGATCCCGCCCTTGGTGGCGAGGACCATGCGGCCGCGCAGGCCCGGTTCGGCAGCCAGCACTTCGCCCAGCAGTGCCTCGGCATCGCCGAACCCGCCGCTGCCGTTGAAGCCATAGATGTCCGCCGTGTCGAGGAAGGTGATCCCGGCATCGAGCGCGGCATGAACCAGCTTGGCGGCATCGGCAGCGCTACGCCCATTCTCGGCCAGGCGCCACATGCCCCAGGCGATCGGGGAGACTTCGATCCCGCTTGAGCCAAGCTGGCGGGTGGCGGGCGGGAGAGGCAGTTCGCTCATGATATCTTCCTGTATGGCGGCGCGACCGATGCGCGCTCGATGAGTTGGTGCGGCAGGCGGCGATGGGTGATGTCGCCCCCTTCGATCAGGATTTCCGCCGCCGTCTGGGCCAGTTCGGCCATCGGCTGGTGGATCGTGGTCAGCGGCGGCCAGACCGTGCGGGCCAGCGTCGTATCGTCAAACCCGGCGACCGACAGCTCGCCCGGCAGGTCGATATTGCGATCGTGCGCCACGGCCAGGACCCCGGCGGCCATATCGTCGTTCGAGGCGAAGATCGCGGTTGGCGGCTCGGGCAGGTCGAGCAGGCGGCCCGCGCCGCGCACGCCGGAATCGAAATCGAACTCACCATCGCAGACCAGCACAGGATCGAACGCGATCCCGGCCCGGTCGAGCGCGCGGCGATAGCCGGCCAGGCGGTCTTCCGAACCCTTGTGGTTGGGGTGGCCCTTGATGAAGCCGATCCGGCGGTGGCCGGCGTTGATCAGGTGGGTCGTCATGTCATCCGCCGCCTGGGCGTCGTCCATGAAGACCGAACTGGTCAGCGCGTGATTGGTGCCGGGCGAGATCCGCACGAAGGGGATGTCCATCGCCTCCAGCGCGCGCAGCACCGGCTCGCAATCGGTCACCGGCGAGGAGAGGATGATCCCGTCGACCTGGGTTTCGGTGACGAGGCCCCGCACCTGATCGCCCACATCCGGATCGGCCACGTCGACCGGCTGGGCCAGCAGGCGAATGCCCTTGGCACGGCAGACGTCCCAGCAGCCGGTCTGGATCTGGAACATGTAATAGGGACTGTGATTGTCGTAGATCAGCGCGACCTGGTTGCTCTTCGCGCCCGAGAGGATCCGCGCCGCGACGGAAGGCCGGAAGTCGAGCGCCTTCATCGCCTCTTCCACCCGCGCCTTGGTATCGGCCGAGACATAGGGATGGCCGTTGAGCACGCGGCTGACGGTCTTCACCGCCACCCCGGCCCGCGCGGCGACATCGCGGATGTTGGAACGCTCGCTCATAACCTACGCAGCCCCCTAAAGAGTTCAGCGTAACTGCTTTCAGCGGAATAGAAAACTGGCGGGCAACCGATAGGCGCCGCGACCATATGGGTGCCAGCGGCAAAGGTCTCGCCAGTGAAGGCGTGCACCCACTCGCCCGCCCCCGGCAGGATCACCTGGCGCTCACGCGCGCCGTCCTCGATCACCGGCGCGACAACCAGGTCCGCACCATAAAGGTACTGGTCCTGCACTGCGTACAGGCTGGCATCGTCGGCATAGTGCAGGAACAGCGGGCGCTGCGCCGGCAGGCCAAGTTCGACCGCCTCGTCGCAAAGGTGACGGACATAGGGCGCCAGGTGCGCGTGGACCCGGCTCCAGCGCGCAAAGCAGGCCAGCAGTTCGGGCGTCGAGTCATACTGCAGGTTGTCGTCGGGCCGGTTGCCCTCGTGGCTGCGCATGACCGGGGCGAAGGCGGACAATTCGCACCACCGCTCCATCAACTCCACCGTGCGGACATTGCCGAGGATCGAGGTGTAGCCGCCGCAGTCCGAATGGCTGTAGGCATTGCCGACCAGCCCCGCTGACAGCGCGGCGGTGATCACCGTGCCGATCCCGTCATGCCGGGTGAAATCGACCGATTGGTCCCCGGCCCAGAGCAGCGGGCAATGGCCCTGCACGCCCGAGAAGCCGGCGCGCATGAAGAACACGGCATCGCCGGTCTTGCCGCGGCTCGCGACCGCCTGGGCGTTGACTTCGGCCCAGAGCACGGGCCAGCGGTTGTGCGCTTCCATCGGGTCCGAGCCATCGGCCAGCCGCACGTCGGTCGGCAGGTACTCGCCGAAATCGGCCATCCAGCCGGCAATGCCGATGTCCAGCATCTCGCGCCCCAGCACCTTCTCGGCAAACCAGTTGCGGGTTTCCGGCCGGGTGAAATCGAGCACCCCGCAGTCGAACTCGCCGAAGTCGACCAGATAGACTTCGTCGCTATCGGGCTTCAGGCAGAAATGCCCGCCCTCCAGCGCTTCCTCATAAAGGATGCCGTCGTTGCACAGATAGGGGTTGGCATAGGCCAGGAACCGGATGCCGCGCGCCTGGAGCGCAGCGATCCGCTGCGGCAGGTCGGCATAGCGCTGGTTGTCGCGGCGCCAGTCCCAGAACAGGCGGCGGCCAAAACTGGTCTCGCGGATCCCGGCCCAGTCCTCGCACCATAGCCCGGACACGGCAGTGCCGGCCTTGATGAAGCCCTCGAGCCGCTCGAAGCTGCGGGTCCCGTCCTTCAGCCCGACAATCGCCCCGCCGATCGCCCAGTCGGGCAGCGGCGGCTGGCGGCCGAACCGGGCGGAGAGCTGGCCGACCAGGTCCAGCGGACCATCGGCGGCATAAAGTTCGAAGCTGGCCGTGCTGCTCCACACCTCGAAGGCATGATGGGCGGGATCGGTGCAGTCGATCACGCTATAGCAGGCGGCATCGAGGTGCAGCGCCAGCCAGCGCGAGGTCAGCACCGTCGGCTGCGGGTAATTGGTGTGGTAGTAATCGCCCCCGGCCATGCCATCGAGGTCCATTTTCCGGGTCAGCTCGGTCGACTTGTCGCGGCCGACACCGGGCTCGCTGGTCCACATCGGGAAGGATCGGCCAGAGAGCGCAAGGTAGCTCATCTGCTCGCCCCCGCCCCAGACGACTTCGCCGGGCTCGCCATGCCAGCGCAGACGGATGCGGTCATGCCCCGGGGTCAGCAGGGTGACGGTCAGGCGGTTGTCCGACAACTGCAACCGGGCGGCGGGAGTGCCATCATGCGACAGCGTGACGCTGCCATCTTCAACGGCACAATCGAGCGGCGTGATCTGCCCTTCCGGCGCATCATCGATCTTGAAATTGCCCCGGCGCATGATGACCGTCGGATTGCCGCTTGCTGAGTCGAGCACCGGTGCATCGGGCTGATGGCGCAGCACCAGCCGGCCTGCGAAATGCAGGTCGAAACCGCCTTCTACCGCCGAAAACCCGGCTTCCAACTCCATTCCCCCAGCCTCTCGTCCATGCTGTTGCGACAATGTCACAAGCAGCCTGCGATCCATGTCTGTCCCGTATGACACCGCTTGACATATCGACCGTCTCGCCGCAATTCAAGCACCAACCGGAAGGGGGAATCCCTCCGGCAGAGGAGAATTACGCCGCGGGGTAGGAGGCCCCCGGTGCAAGGGAGGAACATCCATGAAGTCGATGCTTCGCACCTCGTCGGCCCTGCCCCTGGCAGCGCTGGCCATGGTCGCTTTCGCTGGTCCGGCCTATGCCCAGGACACGGCTAACGAAGACGAGAACGCCCCGGGCGAAATCGTCGTCACCGCCCAGAAGCGCTCGGAAAACGTCCAGGAAGTGCCGGTCGCGGTCTCGGTGCTCAGCGGCGAGCGCCTGGCTGAAGCCTCGCGCCCCTCGATCGAAAGCGCCAGCCAGATGGTGCCTTCGCTCAACTTCCTGAAGTCGGGCACGACGCTGAACCAGACGATCTTCCTGCGCGGTGTCGGCACCGCCACCTTCTCGATCGCGGGTGAACCTTCGGTCTCGACCGTGGTTGACGGCGTGGTCTATTCGCGTTCGGGCGAAGCCTTCTCTGACATGGTCGACGTGGCCCAGATGGAAGTGCTGCGCGGCCCCCAGGGCACGCTGTTCGGCAAGAACGCCTCGGCCGGCGTGATCAACATCACTACCCAGATGCCGAAGATGGAATTCGGCGGCAATCTCGAAGCCAGCTACTTTGATCGCAACGAGTTCCGCCTGAAGGGCGCGGTCAACCTGCCGCTTGGCCAGGACCTCGCCGCCCGCCTGACCGCCTTCTATGGCGAGTATGACGGCAACATCCGCAACACCACCACTAACGAGTGGGTCAACGGCTACAAGCACTGGGGCGTTCGCGGCCAGTTCCTGTACGAGCCGAGCGACGATCTGCGCCTCTACCTCGCCGCCGATTACTACAAGAACGACGACGATTGCTGCGCTGACATCATCGCCACCGGTCCGCTGACCGGCGCTGGTGCCCCGACCACCAGCCTGGGCTTCCTGGCCCTTCCCGCTCCGCTCGGTGCCGATACCCGCACCGTTGCGCAGAACCTGGTCACCGCGACCAAGGAAGAAGGCTGGGGCGTTTCGTTCCAGGGCGATTTCGCGCTGGGCGAGCACACCCTGACCAGCATCACCGCCTATCGCGGCTGGGACAACACCGAAATCCGTGACGGTGACTGGCTTGACCGTGCCTATGTCGGCTTTGCACAGCTGCATGACTCGGGTCCGCAGACCTCGAACACCTTCACCCAGGAACTGCGCCTGACCTCGCCTGCCGACCAGACGCTTTCCTATGTGCTGGGCGCGTTCTTCTCGCGGGCCGAGTCTGAGCGCACCTTCACCCGCAACGTGATCCAGTGCACCGCCGCCGTCGGCGCACCGACCACCTCGCTGGTGCCTTGCGGCAGCACCTTTGCCAACGCATCGACCACTCCGTCGGGTTCGGCGACCTTCGGTTCGACCTTCAAGAACATCGCGGTGTTCGGCCAGGCGACCTACAAGCTGTCCGATACGGCCCGCTTCATCGCTGGCCTGCGTTACACGCACGACAACCTGTCGGTCTTCCACAGCCGCCGCTCGCCGCTGACCGGTCCGGGGATTCAGCCGAACTTCGACCAGGGCGTCTATAACGAATACGTCCGTTTGCTCGGCCTCGGCACTGCGCCAGGTGCGGCTGCCACTGCCGCTGCCGCACTGTCGAACGGGGTTCCATGGACGTCTGAAACCAGCAACGACAACCTGTCGGGCAAAGCCGCGTTCCAGTTCGACCTGAACGACGACACCATGGCCTATGTCAGCTACGCCCGTGGTTACAAGGGTCCGGCCTATAACGTCTTCTTCAACCTGACCGGCACCGGCACCAACGTGATCGAGCCGGAAACTTCGAACTCGATCGAAATCGGGATGAAAAACACGCTGCTCGATGGCGCGCTGACCTTCAACATCGCCGCCTACTATGCCCGCTACAAGAACTTCCAGGCCAACAACCCGGATCTGGTGGCTGGCGTGGTGGTGACCCGCTTCACCAACGCGGGGACGATCTCGACCAAGGGCATCGAAATGGACCTGGCCTGGCGCCTGGGCCGCAACACCAACCTCAGCGCTGGCCTGTCGATCAACGACGCGCACGTCGTGAACTTCAAGGCTCCGCTGGGTGCGGCTTCGATCCCGGCCGGTACCAAGCTGGGCTTCGCCCCGGTCTGGAAGGGCTCGATGGCGCTGGATCACACCATCGAAACCGGCGGCTTTGCCAATGTCGCGCTGGGCGCTTCGATGAACTTCCAGTCGAGCCAGCTTTCGCTGTTCGCGGCTGACGCCGTGCAGCGCCAGCTTGGCGCGATCCCGGCCTATGCGCTGGTCAATGCCCAGATCGGCCTGGTCGATCCGGACGACAAGTGGAAGCTGTCCTTCGTGGTTCGCAACCTGTTCGACAAGGCCTATGCTGCGGCGATCATCAACGGCGGCGTCAGCGGTTCCTACCGCTATCAGATCCCGCGCGATGCGGACCGCTACTGGGGTGTGACCGGCCGGTTCAGCTTCTGATCCGGATGGGATAGACCTGACAATCCAGGGGCCTTCGCCGCGTGGCGGAGGCCCCTTTTGTTTTCGCTTGGATGGGGAGAGACCGGGTGCAAAAGATCAATAGCCGGCTCAGCTGGACGCTGTTCATCCTGCTGGCCATTGCCGGCGTGTTCAACGCGATGGACCGGCCGATCATCGCCATCCTCAAGCCCGACATGTCCGCTGATTTCGGCTGGACCGATGCCGATTTCGGGCGACTGGCCTTCGTCACGCAGATGGCCGCCGCCTTCTCTTTCCTGTTCACCGGCTGGCTGGTCGACAAGCTGGGCGTCTGGCGCTCGATGGTGACGGGGGTCTCCACCTGGAGCCTGGCGGCCATGGCCCATGGCTGGGCCATGTCAGCCTGGCACGTGGTG
>JAJTFU010000099.1 GCA_021299075.1 Novosphingobium sp.
CGGCCTTCGGCATGGCGCGTGACTTTGTGAAAGGCCGCCCTATATCGGCCCGGTCATCTAACGGAGAATACCATGGCCGAAACCCTCACCCTCAGCCTCGACAGCGGCGATGTCGTCATCAAGCTGCGTCCCGACCTGGCCCCCGGCCACGTCGAACGGATCGTCGAGCTGGCCAACGAAGGCTTCTATGACGGGGTCAAGTTCCACCGCGTGATCCCGGGCTTCATGGCCCAGGGCGGCTGCCCCCAGGGCACCGGCATGGGCGGTTCAGACAAGCCCGACCTGCAGGCCGAATTCAATGCCGAGCCGCATGTCCGCGGCGTCTGCTCGATGGCCCGCACCAGCTATCCGCACTCGGCCAACAGCCAGTTCTTCATCTGCTTTGACGATGCGACCTTCCTGGACAAGCAGTACACTGTCTGGGGTCAGGTGATCGAAGGCATGGAACACGTCGATGCCCTGCCCAAGGGCGAACCGCCGGCCAACCCCGGCGTGATCCGCAAGGCGACTGTCGCCTGACCTCTTCCCCCCTCCCGCTTGCGGGAGGGGTTGGGGGTGGGCCCACCCCGCTGCGACTAGGCAGCTGCGCCGTCAAGTCTCGCGCCCCTCCCGCAAGCGGGAGGGGTTATTGCGGCAGCCGCCTGGCTGAAATGATCTTTACCGGCGGCTCCAGCATCTGGCCCTTGAGTTGCCCTTCGCCCTTGGTCGGCGATAGCGGCGCGTCCCAGATCTTGCGCACCACATCCATCCCCTGCGTGACCCGGCCAAAGGCGGCAAAACCAGCCTGGGCTTCGGGCTCGGCTGCCTTGGGATCGGCATCGAGGCTGGGCAGGTCTGACAGCAGGATTGACCAGTCGGCCGTGGCCGTGCCGGGGGCATGGCGCGCCATCGAGATCGTGCCGGCCTTGTGGCTGATCCCGGTCACGCTGGTCGGCTCATGCGCGATGGGTTTCAGGACCTTCAGCGGATGGCCCTGCAAGCCGCCCTGGATCAGACCATTGGGCTGTTCGCCCCAGGGCAGCCGCATCGAGCGGTAGAAAATCACCCCGTCGAACTTCTTCTGATCGACATAGCGCACGAAGTTTTGCGTCGTGATCGGCGTGCGCTTGTTGTCCAGCTCCAGCTCGATCGTGCCCAGTTCGGTCACCAGCGCGACCTTGACTGTATCGCCCAGCGGTGGAGCCGGCTTGGCAGCGACGGGGCGCTTGGCCGGGGCCTTCTTCGGCGGCGCGGCCGCGGCCAGCACGAACAGGGCAGGAATGGCGAGCAGGGCGAATCGACGGTTCATGCCGTGATGCTGCCCGATTACAGTCCGGTTTTCACCACCCAGTCATGGAAGATCCGCACCGCCCGCACGTCCAGCGCGTGGGGCTTGCAGATGAACCAGTAGGAATAGGGGCTCTTGACCTCGATATCGTAGAGGTTGGCCAGGCGGCCATCCTGGGCGCGGTCGAAGTGGGCATCGTGCATGATCGCGATGCCCAGGCCTTGCGCTGCGGCCTCCAGGATCAGCTGGCCCGAATCGTAATGGTCGATCGCCGCCGGCTCCAGATCGGGCAGGCCGATCGCCTGTTTCCAGGCAACAAAGCTGTCGGGCAGCTCGTTGTGGATCAGGAAGGTCTGGCGCGACAGCGCTTCGCGGTCTGGCCTGGGGCCAATCTCCTCGGCCAGGGCCTTGGAGGTGATTGCATAGACCTTGTTGTGATCAAGCTGGACCGCGTGGAACGAAGGATCAGGCTGCGGCGAAAGGATGAAGGCGGCATCCAGCGTATCGCCAACCCGGTGATCGAGATGCGGGCTGGTGTCGAAATCGATGTGCAGGCGCGGCTGGGCCTTGCGCAGTTCGGGCAGGCGCGGGAACAGCCGCTGGCTGCCGAACAGCGGCAGCACGCCCAGGCGCAGGCGCAGCACGCGGCTGTCCTCAACCTGGCCTTCGACCGCGGCGGCCAGCTCATCAAACTTGGGCGCCACGGCATTGTAGAAGGTGCTGCCATCGTCGGTCAGCTTCATCGCCTGGTGCTGGCGGGTGAACAGCCGCTTGCCGATGAACTCTTCCAGCGCGGAGACGCGGCGCGACAGGGCCGACGGGCTGAGCCCAAGCTCGTCCGCCGCCGCGCGGGCAGAGCCCAGCCGGACGATCCGCACAAACGCTTCAATCGCGCGCAGGGGGGGAAGACGGCGAATTGCCACAGGTTACTCTTCGGATTCGTCCCGGGGAGAGGGCGGATGCAGACGCAGACGGGTAACATGCTTTTCGTTGCCCGCAATCACTTCCAGTCGCCAGCCGCTGGGATGATCGAGAATGGCCCCGACCGGCGGCACGGCCTCGGCCAGCAGGAAGGCCAGGCCGCCCAGCGTATCGACGTCTTCCTCAACCTCGGCCAGGCGGCGGTCGATCGCAGCGGCCACGTCATCCAGCTCGGCCCGGGCATCGGCTTCCCACATCCCGTTTTCGAGGCGAGTCAGCAGCTCCTCGGGCGCGTCGTCGTGCTCGTCCTCGATCTCGCCGACGATTTCCTCGACCAGATCCTCAAAGGTAATGATGCCGTCGGTGCCGGAATATTCGTCGATCACCACCGCCAGGTGGACGCGGCTGGCGCGCATGTCGTTTAGCACTTCGAGCGCGCCGCGGGCCTGCGGCACATAAAGCGGCTGGCGCAGCAGGCTGGTCCAGCCCTTGGGCGGCTTGCCGCTGGCCAGGTGCTTGAACACGTCCTTGATCAGGACCATGCCGATAATCTCGTCCAGGCTGTCGCGGTAGACCGGCATGCGCGAATGGCCGTGCTCGGCAAAAGCACTGACGACATCGTCCCAGCTGGCGGTTTCAGGCACGGCCACGATCTCGCCGCGCGGGATCGCCACGTCGTCGGCATCGTGCTCGCTGAAGTGGAGGAGGTTGCGGAGCATGTCGCGCTCCAGCGCCGACAGGTCGCCGTTGCGCGAGATGCCGCCGTCGTCCTCGTGCTCGTCGATCGCTTCTTCCAGCTGGGCGCGCAGCGACTGTTCGCCGCCGCCGTCAACCCGCTCGAACCAGCGTTTGATCGCGCGCCAGGTGGAGCGCCTACTCTCCCCGTCTCCGGATGGGCCCTCGGCCATGGTACTCGTCAGTCCCCTATTGGCGATCCGGTCACTGGATCGCGATCGCCATATGGGTCGGCAATGCCCATCAGCGCAAGAGCCTTGATTTCCAGCGCTTCCATCGCGGCGGCTTCGTCATCCGAGTGAACGTGGTCATGACCCGCCAGGTGAAGCAGGCCGTGGACAACCAGATGCGCCGCATGGTGTTCCAGCGGCACGCCCTTGTCCGCCGCCTCGCGCGCGCAGGTTTCGAGCGCCAGGGCGATGTCGCCGAGCAGTTCCGGCGGGCCGTCAGGGCTGAGCGCCAGCAGCTCTTCCCGCCCCACCATCGGGAAAGAAAGGACGTTGGTCGGCTTGTCCTTGCCGCGCCATTCGCGGTTTAGTTCGCGGACTTCGGCATCGTCGGAGAACAGCAGGCTGGCGGACAAGCGCGGGTTGGCGAGCTCTGGGGCGACTTGCGAAAGTGCCGAGAGCGCGCGTTCGGCCAGGACTTCCCAGTCCGGGGGCGAGGGCCAATCGGCTTCGATCGCGATTTCCAGTTCCAAACCAGTCTCCGTCACCCCGGACCTGATCCGGGGTCCCGCTTTGCAAGCGCGACATCAAGGGGAAGCGGGACCCCGGGTCAAGCCCGGGGTGACGAGGAACGGCCGCCTGACCTTACCCGTGCTGCCCCTCATAAGCATCGACGATCCGCCCGACGATTGGGTGGCGGACTACGTCGCTGCTGGTGAAGCGGGTAACGGCAATGCCCTCGACGCCTTCGAGACGCTGTACCGCGTCGTTCAACCCGCTCATCTGCGGGCCGCCGGGGATGTCGACCTGGTTGGGGTCGCCGCAGATCACCATCCGGCTGTTCTGGCCAAAGCGGGTCAGGAACATCTTCATCTGCGCCGGCGTGGTGTTCTGCGCTTCGTCGAGGATGATGAAGCTTTCGGCCAGGGTCCGCCCGCGCATGAAGGCGATCGGGGCGATCTCGATTTCGCCCGAGGCCAGTCGGCGCTCGACCTGTTCGGGCGGCATGCAATCGTAGAGCGCATCGTAGAGCGGGCGCAGATAAGGATCGACCTTGTCCTTCATGTCACCAGGCAGGAAGCCGAGCCGCTCCCCGGCTTCGACCGCCGGGCGGCTGAGGATCAGGCGCTGGACCGAGCCGGTGATCAGTTGCGAAACGGCCTGGGCCACGGCGACATAGGTCTTGCCGGTGCCGGCTGGTCCCAGCGCGAAAATGATGTCGCGGCTGGCCAGCGCGCGCATATATTCGATCTGGGTCGCGCTGCGCGGGACGATCGTTTTCTTGCGGGTCCGGATCATGATCGACGGGGCGCCGTCGTCGCCCGAGACGATCCCTTCCAGCGTCGGTTCGGCCGACATCATGATGATCGATTCGACTGCGCCGGGATCAAGCTCCTGCCCGCTCAGCAGCCGCTGATGCATGGTTTTCAGCACGTCGCGGGCGCGCGCCACGCTGTCTTCCGGCCCTTCGATCTGGGCGCGATTTCCGCGGGCGGAAATGAAGACGCCCAGGCGGTTCTCGATCTGCACCAGGTTGGCGTCGAACTGCCCGAACAGCGCCCCCAGGATTGTCGCTTCCTCAAACTCCAGCTCGGCGCGTGCGCGGCGGGGCTGGATGCGGGCTTGCCCGAAGACTTCGCGGTCTTCGTGGGCGCGGGCAGGTTTACGAGCCATAAAGTGGGCAGGGCGCTCCTTTCAATGCAGTCGGTCTGGGCAGCCGAACTGGCTGATTCGAAGCTTAGGCGCAGCCATGCCTTGCGCAAGGGCCTTGCGGCGCGGCGTTGTGGATGGGCGGTATTCGCTCGTCGTCCAGCCGGGTAGGGCGTTCGTCGACAAAACCATGCCACTCCATGCATTTGGCCGTGGCGAGCACTACTATCGTCGATAGCCACTGGCTGGTCAGGACCGCGTGTTTCAGGGTTTGTCACAGTAATCAACAACATGCCGAGGGGCAGCTACGTGAGCAGGATCCTAGCATTCATGGCCGCAGTCGGCCTGTCACTTCCCCTGGCGGCACCGGCCCTGGCGCAAGCGCAACCCGTGGTGGACTCCGCACCGGAGCCGATTGTCGTTACGGGTGAGCGGGCCGAGCAGGCCAAGGCTGCAGGCAAGCAGGGCCAGGCCATCACCCAGCGTCCGCTGGAAGATTATCCGCTCGCGCGGCGCTATGCCCCGCTGTGCCTTCACATTTTCGGGATCAACCGCGAAGCGGGTGAGGTGCTGGCCGAGCGGATTACGGCCAATGCCCAGGTCCTGGGTCTGCGAGCCGGTGACAAAGGGTGCAAGCCCAACGCCTGGATCGGCTTTGTCCGCAACAGCAAGGCGGCGGTGGCGCAGCTGCGCAAGACGCAGCCGGAAATGTTCGGCACACTGTCGAAGACCGAGATTGACCGGATCTTCGCCGGGTCTGGCGCGGCGCAGGTCTGGCACACGACCGAGCAGCGCACGATCGACGGGCGGGCGCTGACCAACCTGCAACTGGGTGACACAACGGTCAAATCAACCTCGCTGTACCAGCCGGGCCGACTGGGCTCGCCGATCCGTTCCGACCTGCTTGGCTCGATCGTGATCTTCGACATGGCCCGGGTTGGCGGCAAGAGTCTGCTGCAATTGGCGGACTATGCAACCTTCCGCATCCTGGCGCAGGTTCAGGACCTGCCGCAGGTTGAGCCGCAGACCTTGCCGACGATCCTGTCACTGTTTGCCCAGGGTGATGCCCCGCCCGACAGCCTGACCGAGTTTGACTGGGCCTATCTGTCGGGCTTCTACCGGATGGATCGCGGCGCGAAGCTGTTGGCCACTGCGAACGCCACCGAGCGGGCCATGCTGGATGGCACCGCCACCCGGCTCAGCAACAAAGCACGGCCTGACTAGGCCAGCCGGGCGCTTAGCGAGTTCGGCCCGGCTTCGACCAGCTCGACCTCGACCAGGTCGCCGATCGCCGCTTCGCCGGTGAAATGGACCGATTGGAGCCAGGGCGACTTGCCGAGCCACTGACCCGGGTGCTTGCCCTTGCGTTCGACCAGCACGCTGCACCGTTTGCCGAGCGAGGCCTGGTTGAAGGCGAGCTGGCTGGCGTTGAGCGCGGCCTGAAGCCGCTGGAGCCGCTCGTCCATCACCGCGGCGGGAACCTGCCCGTCCATCGTTGCGGCCGGAGTGCCGGGGCGGGGTGAGTACTTGAAGCTGAAGCATTGGGCATAGCCGACCTGTTCGACCAGCTGCAGCGTGTCCTCGAACTCGGCATCGGTCTCGCCCGGGAAACCGACGATGAAATCGCCGGACAGGGCAATGTCGGGCCGCGCGGCGCGGACCTGATCCAGCACGCGCAGGTAGCTCTCCGCCGTGTGGCTGCGGTTCATCGCCTTCAGCACGCGGTCATTCCCGACCTGGACCGGCAGGAGCAGGAAGGGCATCAACTGCGGAATGTCGCGGTGGGCGGCGATCAACCCATCGGTCATGTCGTTGGGATGGCTGGTGGTATAGCGGATCCGCGCCAGACCGGGGATTGTCGCCAGAACTTCAACCAGTTTCTCAAGTCCGCGGCCATCACTATCGCGCCAGGCGTTGACGTTCTGGCCAAGCAGCGTGATTTCGCGGGCGCCGGCATCAACCAGCTTCTTCGCTTCTTCAACCAGGTCTTTGAACAGACGCGAAACTTCGGCGCCGCGGGTATAGGGCACCACGCAATAGGTGCAGAACTTGTCGCAGCCTTCCTGCACGGTCAGAAACGCGTTGGGGCCAACCTTGCGGCGTGCCGGCAGGACGTCGAACTTGGTCTCGGCCGGCATGTCGACATCGACCGCGCGGCGCCCTTCGACGGCTTCGGCGATCATGCCCGGCAGGCGGTGATAGGCCTGCGGGCCCACCACCATGCTGACCGCCGGCGCGCGCTTCATGATTTCCTCGCCCTCGGCCTGGGCCACGCAGCCGGCCACTGCGATCAGCGGACTGGTACCATCCTCGCGGCGCAAGCGGCCGATGTCGGAATAGACCTTCTCGGCCGCCTTCTCGCGGATGTGGCAGGTGTTGAGGACGACCAGGTCCGCTTCCTCACCCTCCGGCGCGGGCATGATGCCCTGCTCGCC
>JAJTFU010000011.1 GCA_021299075.1 Novosphingobium sp.
CCACCAGCGCGCGCCGGTCTTGCGGATCAGGGCATAGATGCCCAGCATGAACAAGCCCGCAAAGGCGACTGAGATCGCTTCACTGAGCGCCCATTGCCCCAGGAAATCCCCCAGGGGCTGGGTCGACAGGTCATAGGCATGTTGCCGCTGCCAGTCGGTATAGATGGTCCAGGGCAGGGTGATCAGGTCGGCCAGGGCAAAGGCGGCCGCGCTGACCGCAAAGGTCATCAGCGCCCAGCTCCGCCCCGACAGCCTTTCCGTCAGCCGATCGAGCAGACGCGAACGGACGATCAGCCAGGCCACCAGTATCGAAACCGCAAGGCCGGCCAGCAGCAGCCAATGGTTGCCAGTGGTATAGGCCTGAGCCTTGGCCAGGGCTTCCGGCCCCAGGCTGTCGATATAGCGGGCCGTCTCGGCGGCCGGTGAAAGGTTGACGGACATGATCGGTTCTCCCCCGATGAACTGTATTAATCAGACAATACAGAAACCGGGAAAGCGCGCAAGATCAGAGGCCCAGGACCTCACCCATGCCATACCGCCCGGCTGGCTTGCCGACCAGCCACTGCGCCGCGCGGACCGCGCCCTTGGCGAAGATCGAACGATTTTCCGCCAGGTGGGTGAGCGACAGTCGCTCATCCGCGCCGAGGAAATGAACGGTGTGATCGCCTGCAACCGATCCACCGCGTAAGGAAGCAAAGCCGATCTCGCCGGACTTGCGGGCGCCGGTGATCCCGTCGCGCCCACGCGCGCTGTGACCCGCGAGGTCGAGCCCGCGACCTGCCGCCGCTTCCTCGCCCAAGAGCAGAGCCGTGCCAGAGGGGGCATCGACCTTCATCCGGTGATGGGTCTCGGCAATCTCGATATCCCAGTCTTCGCCCAGCCGGCTCGCCGCCTCGCGCACCAGATGGGCGAGCAGGGTCACGCCCAGCGAGGTATTGCCGGTCTGCAGCACGGCGATCCGCTCGGCCGCGCTATCGCACAGCCAATGGTGCCGCTCTTCCAACCCCGTGGTGCCAACCACAATCGGCACACCGGCGGCCATGGCGGTATCGAGATTGCCTTCCAGCGCAGCCGGAGCAGAGAAGTCCACCAGCACATCGCTCATCGCGGACAGAGCCGCCAGATCGCCGCCCTGATCGACGCCGCCGGCCAGGTCCTGCCCTGCGGCCGCGATCGCCTCGACCAGCGCCTGACCCATGCGCCCTGCGCTGCCGATAATCCCGATTCTTGCCATTGCCGTCCCCACTCGTGGCGTGCTTCATGGGCGACATGAGTCAAATCCGCAATATCGTGATCCTGACTGGCGCCGGGATCAGCGCCGAAAGCGGCATCGACACCTTCCGTTCGGCGGGCGGCCTGTGGGAACAGCACCGGGTCGAGGATGTCGCCACGCCCGAGGCCTTTGGCCGCGATCCCAATCTGGTGCTGCGGTTCTACGACATGCGCCGCGCAGCCATTCAGGAGAAGCTGCCCAACGCCGCCCATTTCGCGCTGGCCGAACTCGATACGAACTGGAAGGGCAACCTGCTGATCGTCACCCAGAACGTCGATGATCTCCACACCCGAGCCGGCGCGCGCCGCGTGCTGCACATGCATGGCGAGCACCTGAAGGCCTGGTGCACCTCGTGCGACGTGCGTTCCTACTGGCGCGGCCCCTTGCTGGATCGTCCACCCTGCCCGGTCTGCCAGGCCCGCACCCTGCGGCCCGACGTGGTCTGGTTCGGCGAGATGCCTTACCGCATGGGCGAGATCTATGGCGCGCTGCGCGAGGCGGACCTGTTCGTTTCGATCGGCACTTCGGGCGCGGTCTATCCGGCCGCCGGCTTCGTCCAGAACGCGCGCGAACTCGGCATCCAGACGCTGGAGCTCAACCTAGAGCGGTCGCAAGGATCGGCGCTGTTCCATGAAACCCGGCTTGGCCCGGCGACCGAAGTGGTGCCAGCCTGGGTCGCGGAAATGATCAAGTGACCACCCATCCCGGGTCGTGTCATTGCGGCGCAGTTCGGCTGGCGCTTGAAAGCGAGCCGGAAAATGCCGCAGAATGCAATTGCTCGCTGTGCCGCCGCGTCGCCGCGCTCTGGCATTATTGCCCGCCGGCGCAGCTTCGTGTGACCGGTGATCTGGCTGGCTATGTCCAGGGTGACCGGACGCTGACCACCTGGCGCTGTGCCAATTGCGGCAATGTTACGCACTGGACCGCTTTCGATCCGGACTACCCACGGGTCGGGGTCAACCTGCGGCTGTTCGATCCGGCGCTGTGGCAGGACCTTCCGCGTAAAATGATCGACGGCGCCAGCTACTAGGCGGGAGCGCAGCCCCTGCATTCCGGATCCTTGACGATCCGCATGGTCCGCAGCGACGGCGTAAGCCCATCGAGCAGGTGCACCTTGCCCCACTGCGGGTCGCCCATGGCGGCGTGGCCCTGGGTCAGTACCCGCACGGCATGCATGGCGGCAAAGGTCCCGACCCAGCCGGCCATCGCCCCCAGCACGCCATCGGCGGCACAGGTGTCGCAATCCTCGGTATCGAAGGCATCGCCGACGAAGCAGCGGTAGCAGCTATGGCCGTCCCGATGCCCGGCAAAGTTCGCCACCTGCCCCTGGAACCGGCCCAGCGCGGCACTGGTCAGCGGCACGCCCAGCTTCACGCAGGCGTCCGACACCGCCAGGCGAGTCGCGAAGTTGTCACACCCGTCCAGCACAAGGGTCGCGCCTTCGAGGAGCTGCGCGGCGTTTTCGCCCCCCAACCTCCCGACGACTGCGCGCACCTCGATGGCACCATCAAACCGGCGCACCCAATCGGCGGCAACTTCGGCCTTGCTTCGGCCGAGGTCTGCCTCGGCAAAGATCGTCTGGCGCTGGAGGTTGGACAGATCGACCGCATCGTCATCGAGCAGGGTCAGCCGCCCCACGCCCGCTCCGGCCAGGTATTGTAGCGCCGGCGAGCCGATTCCGCCGCAGCCAACCAGCACCACATGGGCCGCACTCAGCGCGACCTGCCCGGCTCCGCCCAGTTCAGGCAGGACGATATGGCGAGCAAAACGGTCAAGGCGATCGGGGGCAAGCGTCATAGCGGCGTTCCTTACGGGCGTTTGACCGGCCTCGCAAAGGAAGTCTCTTGCCCCGTCCCCGCCGATGCGGCACCTAATCGTTCAATTAAAAACCAAACCGGGACGAGGCATGCATTACGCTCAACTGCGCCAGGTGCGCGAGGAACTGACTGGCCCTGGCGGCCCCTTCGAGATCGTCGAGGCCCAGGTGCTGGGCCACACGATGAAGGTCTATAAGAACGCCCCGCCCTCGGGCCGCGAGTTCTGGCTTTCCACCGCCGCCTTCGGCCCGCGCGACTATATCGTTTATGAAGGCGAACGGCTGACCTACGCCCAGGCGCACGATCAGGTCCGCGCGGTCACCGCCTGGCTGTGGGACCAGGGCGTTCGCCCCGGTGACCGTGTCGCCATCGCCATGCGCAACTACCCGGAATGGATGCTGATCTACTGGGCCTGCCTATGCATCGGCGTGGCCGCGGTTGGCACCAATGCCTGGTGGACGCCCGAAGAGCTCGACTATGCCCTCGCTGATTCGACCCCCAAGGTGATCTTCGCCGACGGCGAGCGGCTGGCGCGGCTGGCCGAATGCACCGACCCTGCCGCCAAGGTCACCACTGTCGCGGTCCGCGCCGAAGCACCGGGAGCAACGCCCTGGAGCGACGTGATCGCGCACCCCGGCGCCATGCCGGACGTCAAGGTCGATCCCGACAGCGACGCCTGCATCTTCTACACCAGCGGCACGACCGGCCATCCCAAGGGCGCGCAGCTGACGCATCGCGGCTGCATCTCCAACCTGATGAACCTGCTCTACGCCGGTGCTTCGAGCGGCATGGCGACCGAGCGCGGCGGCGGTGCGGCGATCTCCGCCGAACCGCCGATCCCGGCGACCCTGGTCACCACCCCGCTGTTCCACGTCACGGCCAACAATTGCGCCGCCTATGCCGCGACGGCCCAGGGCGGGAAGATGGTGCTGATGTACCGCTGGGACGCAGGCGAGGCGCTCAAGCTGATCGAGGCCGAGCGTTGCAACGGCCTGTCAGGCGTGCCGGTGATGGCGCGCGAGCTGATCAACCACCCGGACTTCGACAAGTACGATACCTCCAGCCTGCTCAACATGTCAGGCGGCGGGGCACAGGTGCCGCCGGATCAGGTCGGCGCGATCGACCAGAAGATCCCCTCGGCCCGCCCCTCGACCGGCTATGGCATGACCGAGACCTGCGGGATCATCACCTCGGTCGGCGGCGATTTCTTTGTCGACCGCCCCAACAGCGCCGGTCCGGCCATGCCCAACTTCGACGTGAAGTGCGTCGATGATGACGGCAACACCGTGCCGCAGGGCGAAGTCGGCGAATTGTGGGTCAAGGGTTCCTCGGTGATCAAGGGCTACCTCAACCGCCCCGATGCCAACGAAGCATCCTTCACCGATGGCTGGCTCCACACCGGCGACGTCGCCCGGATCGACGAGGACGGCTTCATCTACATCGTCGACCGTAAGAAGGACATGGTGCTGCGCGGCGGCGAAAACGTGTTCTGCACCGAGGTTGAGGCCGGAATCTATCGCCATGCCGCCGTGGCCGAATGCTGCGTCTTTGGCGTACCGGACGAACGGCTGGGCGAGGAAGTGGGCGTGGCCGTGGTGCTCAAACCCGGCGAGGCGCTCGATGCCGAAGCCCTGCGCGCGCACTGCGCCGGCGTGATGGCCAAGCACAAGGTGCCGCGCTACGTCTGGTTCATGGACGAGGCGCTGCCGCGCAATGCCAATGGCAAGTTCCTGCGCCGCGAGCTGCGCGACGAACTTGCCCGCCAGACGGCAGAGGCCTGAGCCATGGGTGACCTTACTGGCCGCATCGCCCTCGTCACTGGTGCCTCGCGCGGGCTGGGCGCAGCCACGGCGCGGGCCCTGGCGGCAGCGGGTGCGAAGGTTGCTGTAACCGACCTAACCGCCCCCGAAGACCTCGCCGCCGAGATCGGCGGCATCGCCCGCGCCCAGGACGTGACCAGCGAGGCCGACTGGGCTGCGACGATGGACTGGATCAAGGCCGAGCTTGGCGGCCTGGACGTGCTCGTCAACAACGCCGGCCTGTGGCTGTTCAAGCCGATCCTGGAGACCACGCTGGATGACTGGCGGCGGCTGCACGCGGTCAATGTCGAGGGCGTATTCCTCGGCACCCGCGCCGCGATCCCCATGCTGGCCGAACGGGCGCACCTGTGGCGCGGCGGCACGGCGATCGTGAACCTGTCATCCGTAGCAGGGATCGAAGGTGCAGCAGGAGGCTCGTGCTACAACAGCACCAAAGGCGCCGTGCGACTGTTCACCAAGGGCTGCGCCAAGGAACTGGCGGCAGCGCGGATCCGCGTGAATTCGGTCCATCCCGGGGTCATCGATACCGATATGGGCCGCAAGCTGATCGATGATTTCGCCGGGGCGCAGGGCGTGGGCAACAACGAAAGCCTCGCCGCCGTTTCCGCACTGCATCCGCTTGGCCACCTCGGTGAGCCGCAGAACGTGGCCGATGCCGTGGTCTTCCTCGCCTCGGACCGCGCCGCCTTCACCACTGGCAGCGAGCTGATCGTCGACGGCGGGATGACGTCCTAGGCTCCAGAAGCGGAAAGAGCGGCGCGGGCGATCGCCGCGCCGCAATTGACTGTATTACATATCTATGTCACCTGGCTGCTCAGGCCTGGAGGTCATGAGCTATGGCAGGACGGAGATTGTACGGTGCGATGCTCGGGCTGGTGCTTGGCCTCGCCCAGCCGGCAGGCGCGGAGCCGATGCTGCCGCCGCGGGCGCCGGTAGAGGTCCTGCCGCTGGAGATCACCATCGAGGGCCTCGGCGGCGCGGGCGGGGAGCGGCTGCGCGGTGAGCTGAGCGATGTCCAGTTCGTTGCGGTGGGCGAGGATCATGGCTTTGCCGAGCCGCCGCGACTAGCCGCCGCGCTGGGGCAAGAGCTTGCCCGGACCAAAGGCGCGCCGGTGCAGCATGCGGTGGAAGTCGGTCCCCACGGGACCCGCCATGTGGCCAGTGTGTTGCGCGGCCCGGGCCTCGCCGGGCTCGACGCGATCGTCGATGACCAGCCCTCGGTCATGCCGTTCCTCTCCAATCTCGACGACGCCGCGCTAGCGCTGCCCTATGCCCGCACTGGGCGGCTGTGGGGGATCGACCAGGAGTTCATTGGTTCGGGGCCGATGCTCTACGCCCTGCTCGCCGCGCGCACCCGCGATGCGGAACTGCGCAGGACGCTGGGCACTTGGCGGGATGCCGACCGTGCCGCGCTGGCCGCAGGACAGTTCAACAAGGTCTCGCTCAGCACGCTTACCCCGGCGGACTTCGCCCGGCTGCGGCAGGGCTTCAGCCGCGATCCGGAGGCGCTGCGGATGATCGAGGCGCTGGCCGAGAGCGCGCGGATCTATCAGTACAACGAGGCCGAGCGTTACTTCGAAAACAACGACGAGCGCCGCAGGCTGATGGCCGCCTATTTCCTTGCCCGCTACCGCGCCACGAAGGGCCCTCCGCCGCGAGTGCTGTTCAAGATGGGTGCTTATCACCTGGGGCGCGGAATCACCCCGACCTCGGTCTTCGATCTCGGTTCGCTGCTGCCCGGCCTCGCTGCGGCCGAGGGCAAACGGTCACTGCACATCGCGGTGGTCCCGGTCGCCGGCCAGGTCCGCACTATCGCGCCGGGCCCGCAGGGCCTGACCAAGGTTTCAGCCTATGATGAGGACTCGGTTGCCAAGCTGCTCGCCGGCGCAGGGATCGAGCTAGACCGTCTGCCCGCGCAAGGCCTCGCCCTGATCCCGCTCGAACCGATCCGCCAACGGATGAGCGGCAAAACCCGCCGCGAGCTACCCGAATTCGCACGGTTCATGCTGCTCGGCTTCGACTATCTGGTGACGACGCGCGATGCGCATGCCGCGACCCATTTCGAGGCGTGGGAGCCGGGCATGGAATCCAAGCTAGTATTGTAATGAGACAGGAAATTTGCGGTGAGTATGCTCGCTAACCCGCCTTCGCACGGCCTTCGCCGAGCAACAGGGCCGGCATATCGCCCTTGGTCCAGCCGGTGTGGAGCAGCAGGTAGATCGACAGGAACAGCATGCCGCCGAAGAAGGCGACGACGGCGAGCCCTAGCCCGGCCGCACTGAATTGGTGACGCCAGGCGACCCACAGCGCCGAGAGCGCGAGGAAGCACATGAAATCGAGGTTGAACTGGCCGGGCCAGCCCATCTCGGCCATGTCACCGAAGAACACCGGCAGCAGGTTCCAGCCGTGGTTGGCGATGGTTACCGAGGTATAGGCGACGATCGCAACCAGGCAGGTGGCGAGGAACAGGCGGAACAAGGTCATCGGCGGTCTCCTTCAGACAGCGCGGTCTTCAAGGTAGCGGCAGCGGGCGAACATCGCGGCGAGGCCGATGCAGCCGGTGGCGCAGATCAACGCCAGCCAGAGCCAGATCCGCATCCCCGCGACACGAGCACGCGGCAGCAAAAGGGACCAACCGATCGCGATCGCAATCAGCAGATCAAACCACACCTGGTTGCCCCAGGCATTCACCGTATGATTCGGCCAGAAGCCCAACGGCCCTTCTGCGGCGACGGTATAGAGCGACCAGGCGAGGAACGCCGCGCAGACCAATGCAGCAAAGTGCCAGCCCCTGGAGGGACTGAGGCCTTCGCGAACTGTGGTCAAAAGGAACAACGCCAGGGCGGCAATCGGCAGGATCGGATATAGGTCGGCCATCGACGACTCCTTGTAGCAACTGCTACATAGTATCGTAATGTAACGCGTGCTACAAGAGGCAAGATGAGCATCAGGGACGCACAGCGCGAAGCGGTGATCGAACGGCTGGCCGGGCATCTGCTCGCGCACGGCCTCGCCCGCACCAGCCTGCGCCAGCTGGCCCAGGCCGCCGGCGTGAGTGACCGGATGCTGCTCTACTACTTTGCCGACAAGGCCGAGGTGCTGGCGGCCGTCATGGCCCGGGTGGCAGGTGAGCTCTCGCTACGGCTGGCCGAGGCGATCCCCGATGGCGCCCCGCTCAAGCCAGCCGAACTGGTCCGCCGCGCCGCCGCATTCACGACCGGTCCGGACATGCGCCGCTTCATGCGGCTGTGGGTCGAGGTCGTCGCAGCCGCCGCACGCGGCGAAGCGCCATTCTCCGCGATCGTTGCCCAGGTCATGGCCGGCTTCCGCCACTGGGTCGATACCCGGCTCGACCTGCCTGAGGGAGCCGACCGCGAGGGCACGGCCGCCGCGATCATCGCCGTGATCGATGGCCTCGCTCTGGTCGATATCTGCAGCGAGGACGAGATCGCCGCGCGCATGGCCGCGGCGCTGTCAACGCTGCTGGCCGAATAGCCGCGCTGTTCACCACCCTGTGCACAGGCAGTGGATCAGCGGTTCATGGGCAGTGGACGGGCTGTCAGCTTTCCAGCTGGCGCAGCAGGCTGCGCACGTCGCCGTCCATGTCGGCATCGCGGGTGCGCAGATCCTCGATCAGGCGCACGGCGTGGATCACGGTCGAGTGATCGCGCCCGCCGAACTTGCGGCCGATTTCCGGGTAGCTCCGCGGGGTGAGCACCTTGGCGAGGTACATCGCGACCTGACGCGGGCGGACCACGGCGCGGGCGCGGCGCTTCGATGCCATTTCGGTCCGGTCGACCCGGTAGAACTGGCAGACGGTGCGCTGGATCTCGTCGATCGTGATGCGGCGGCGGTTGGCCGAGAGGATATCGGTGAGCTGTTCTTCGGCCAGTTGCAGCGACACGGCCTGACCGGTCAGCTGGGCATAGGCGATCAGCTTGTTGAGCCCGCCGACCAGTTCACGCACGTTGCGGTTGATCGTGCGGGCGAGGAACTCGACCACATCACCCGGCACGTGGCTGGGCGAGAAGCGCTGGAGCCGGTGTTCGAGGATCGAACGGCGCAGCTCTATGTCAGCCGGCTGGATATCGGCAACCAGGCCCATCGACAGGCGCGAGAGCAGCCGCTGCTCCACCCCGTCCAGCGCCTGCGGGGCACGGTCGGCGGCGAAGACCAGCCGCTTGCCTTCGGCCAGCAGCGCATCGATCGTGTAAAGCAGCTCTTCCTGGGCCGAGGCCTTGCCGATGATGAACTGGATGTCATCGACCAGCAGCAGGTCGAACCCGCGCAGCCGAGCCTTGAACTCGATCGTCTGGTTCTGGCGCAGCGCCTGGACGAATTCGACCATGAAACGCTCGGCCGAGCAGTAGAAGATCCGCGCCCGCTGGTGATTGGCGAGGTAAGCATGGCCAATGGCGTGGAGCAGGTGGGTTTTGCCCTGGCCGGTCGCCGCCTTGAGATAGAGCGGGGCGAACTGCGGCGTTTCGGGTGCAGCCATGCGCTGTGCAGCATTGCTGGCGAGCACGTTGGCCGAGCCGGTAACGAAGCTGGCGAAAGTCAGCGAGGGATCAAGCCCGATCGGGCCCTGGCCCAGCGAACCCAGTTCGGCGGCGCCCATGCCCAGCGCATCGCCCGGCTGGGCCAGCGGTGCGCCATCGTTGGCGGCGCGGCGACCGTCCTCGCGGCCCAGACGCAGCCCCGGCATGGCGCGGCGGCCTGGCAGCACGGCGATCTGGACATTGCGGATATCAGGCCGGGCAATCTTCCAGGCCAGCGACAGCCGGTCGGCAAACCGATCCGACACCCAGTTGGCGGCAAATTCGTTCGGCAGATAGAGATCGAGCGTGCCGCTCTGCTTGCAGAGCGAACCGAGCTGGATCGGCTTGATCCACTGACTGTATAGCTGATTGCCAAGATCCTTGCGCAGACCGCGGCTTATATCAGCCCAGTCGGCAGCGAGATCGAGCGCTTCCTGTTCTTCCATCATGCGCTCTGCGTTAGCTCCGCCCGGCGCGGCTGGGCCACGCGAATTGCCAATACTTGGTCCCGACACCCCTAGCCCCCCGAAATACGTCCCCGCCGCGCCCCTCGACCGAGAGCCACGTTCGCCCGCTACCGGTCCCCAAAAACCGGCTCGGTCGCTTAATCTGTGTGCAAGGCCAGTTGCAGAATCTGCGCTGGGCTCGAAGCGAGTTATGCCCCGCTCACAGCGCAGGGCAAGGCGGCGATTGCAAAAAAACTGAAATAAATGGCCTTGACTCAAGCAAGCGCGGCGCAATCCCGAAGGTCAATTCTAAACGCCTGTTAGCCATAGGGTTTTTCCCGGGTAGATGCGCGAATCGCGGGAATCCTTGGATTGTTGCAGCGCCGCAATTTCCCGCTTCGGCACATGCCAAAACGGCCAGCGGTAGAACCGCCGGCCGTTTGGTCACCGTGTTCCCATTTCGTCCCGCCGATCCGCGAATCGGCTGGCCGAATCGGGAAGGCTTAGAGTGCCGAAACCCGCTTGGTCAGGCGCGCAAACTTGCGCGAAGCGGTGTTCTTGTGAAGCACGCCGCGGGCCACGCCGCGCTGCAGTTCCGGCTGGGCAGCCTTCAGGGCTTCGGCAGCGGCAGCCTTGTCGCCACCGGCGAGGGCAGCTTCGACCTTCTTCACGAAGGTGCGGATACGGCCCAGACGGTTGCCGTTGATTTCTGCGCGCTTCTCGTTGCGACGGATGCGCTTCTTGGCTTGCGGCGTATTGGCCATGTCAGTCCTTCTTGCGGCTGCCAGGTGCAGCCTGATTCTGGTTCAAATATCGCACAAAATCGCGGGCACTGAACGAGTCAGTCCTGCGGAAAGCGCGGCCCTTAACCGGGCAAGCCCGAATCGTCAACCGGAACCCGCTACTTCTGGCACTTCGGGCAATGCCAGGTGCTCCGGCCGCCCTGGGGAAAGCGTTGCACGGAGGCGCCGCAGCGGGTGCACGGCTCCCCCGTCCGATCATAGACGTCAAACTGCTTGGAGAAGTAGCCGAGCTGCCCGTCGGGCTGGGCATAGTCGCGCAAGGTCGATCCGCCAGCTTCGATCGCTTCGGCAATCACCGCCTTGATCGCCGGGACCAGCCGGGTCAGCGCCGGCCCGCTGACCAGGCCTGCTGCCTTGCGCGGGTCGATCCCGGCCCGGAACAGTGCCTCGCAGACATAGATATTGCCCAGCCCTGCGACGATCCGCTGATCGAGCAGCATCAGTTTGATAGCCGCACTGCGTCCGGCGAGGGCGGACTTGAGATGTGCCGGCGTCAGCGCCTCACCCAGCGGTTCAGGCCCCATGGCTGCGAAGGCCGGCCATTCGCCCAGCGCCGCCTCATCCACCAGATCGACCGAGCCGAAGCGGCGGGGATCGTTAAGCGCCAGCACGTGACCCGAGGCCGTTTCTAGCACGAGGTGGTCGTGCGTGCCGATGTCCTCCGGATCAATCCGCCAGCGTCCCGACATGCCCAGATGGAACACAAGGCTCCGTCCGCGGTCTGTATGAATGAGGCCGTACTTGGCGCGGCGCCCCATCCCCGTGACGATCGCACCGGTCAGCGCCTGGACCAGGTCGGCCGGAAAGGGCCGGCGCAGGTCCGCCCGGCGCGGTTCAACCCGCGCCAGCTTCGCGCCGTCGAGATAACGCGCCAGGCCGCGAACCGTGGTTTCAACTTCAGGTAATTCAGGCATGGGCTTCCTTGCGAGTGCGCCCATAACATCCGTCATGGGCTTGGCATCACCAGCCCGCTCCCCCACCCGGCCTCCCATAGGATACCCTAGGTTCTGGGAGGCCGGGTGGGGGAGCGGGCTGGTGATGCATCCGCCGTGAGGCGGACAAGAATCCCCCTAACAAGCTTTGCGCAGCGCACAAACCTCGCGTAAGGGCCAGCCCATGAGCGAACAGGTTTCCTTCGGCTACGAAGAGGTCTCTCCCGAGGAGAAGACCCAGCGCGTCGGCGCAGTATTTTCGAACGTCGCGAAGAAGTACGACGTGATGAACGATGCCATGTCGGTTGGCATGCACCGGCTGTGGAAAGACAAGTTCGTCCGCCGCGTGAAGCCGCAGCCGAGTGAGCAGATTCTCGATATGGCTGGCGGCACGGGCGACATTGCCTTTCGCATGGCCGCCCAGGGCGCCCAGATCACCGTTTCCGACATCAACCAGGACATGCTGGATGTCGGGATCGAGCGCGCGATGGAGCGCGGCCTCGATAGCCTGGTCTGGTCGCGCCAGAACGCAGAAGAGTTGAGCTTCCCCAACCGCTTCTTCGATGCCTATACGATCGCCTTCGGGATCCGGAACGTTACCCGGATCGATCATGCCCTGGCCGAGGCGCACCGGGTGCTGAAGCACGGCGGGCGGTTCTATTGCCTGGAATTCTCCACCACCGAGTGGCCCGGCTTCAAGGAGGTCTACGATCTCTATTCGCACAAGCTGGTGCCCAAGCTTGGTCAGGCGATTGCTGGCGACGCGGATTCCTATCGCTACCTGATCGAATCGATCCGCCGCTTCCCGACCATGCCCGAATTTGAAGGCATGATCCGCGCGGCCGGCTTCACCCGCACCAAAGTCGAACCGATCCTGGGCGGACTGGTGGCCATTCACAGCGGCTGGAAGATTTGACCCGTCCGACGACTCATCTGCTGCGCCTGCTGCGCTGGGGCCGTACCCTGGCCCGCCATGGCGCGCTGCGCGGGATTGAGCAGGACCGGAATACACCGCTGCCGGTCAAGCGGCTGTTCCGGCTGGCTCGGCTCGGCACGTTCCAGCCGCGCGTGCCGGACTATGCCGGAGCCTTTCAGGCGATTGGCCCGGCGGCGATCAAGCGGGGCCAGACGCTGGCCACCCGGCCCGACCTGGTCGGCGAGGAAGCAGCCTATAACCTGCTGAGCCTGCAGGACAGCCTGCCGCCCGTTCCCTTTGCCGCGATCCGGGCCGAGATCGAGGCCAGCTTCGGCAAGCCGCTCGACGCCCTGTTCGCCAGCATCGATCCGGTACCGGTCGGCGCCGCCTCGATCGCCCAGGTCCACAAGGGCGTGACCATCGATGGCCGCACTGTTGCGATCAAGGTGCTGCGCCCGGGCATCCGCGAAAAGTTCGGCGCCGATATCGAAACTTACGAATGGGCCGCCGCGCACCTGGAAGCGCTGGGCGGCGAGGCGGCGCGGCTGCGTCCGCGCCTGGTGATCGCCAACCTCAAGCGCTGGACCATGCGCGAGCTCGACCTGCGGCGCGAAGCGGCCTCGGCCTCGGAACTCGCCGAGGCGATGAAGGGCTTCGAAGGCTACCGGATCCCGGAGATCGATTGGGACCGCACCAATGGCCGGGTGATGAC
This sequence comes from Novosphingobium sp., assembly GCA_021299075.1. Lineage (GTDB taxonomy): Bacteria > Pseudomonadota > Alphaproteobacteria > Sphingomonadales > Sphingomonadaceae > Novosphingobium. The sequence goes on from JAJTFU010000011.1 coordinate 13,258, forward strand.
CATCGAGTGGATCGACGGCATCAAGATCAGTGATCGGGCGGCGCTGGAAGGCAGCGGGGTCGATCTGCCCGAACTCGCCAGCCGACTGGTGATCGCCTTCCTGACCCAGGCAATCAGCCACGGCTATTTCCATGCCGACATGCATCAGGGCAACCTGTTCGTGCAGGCTGACGGCACCATCGCCGCGATCGACTTTGGTATCATGGGCCGTATCGACCGCCGCGCTCGCTATTGGCTGGCAGAGATCCTCTATGGCCTGACCACCGGCAATTACCGCCGCGTGGCCGAGATCCATTTCGAGGCGCAATACGTGCCAAGCTACCACTCGGTCGACGAATTCGCGACCGCGCTGCGCGCCGTGGGTGAGCCGATGCGCGGCAAGCCGGTGAGCGAGCTTTCGGTCGGGCAGATGCTGGATGGGCTCTTCGCGATTACCCGCGATTTCGACATGCAGACCCAGCCGCACCTGCTGCTGCTGCAGAAGACCATGGTGATGGTTGAGGGGCTGGCCACCGCGCTGCATCCCGGCATCAACATGTGGGACACCTCCGGCCCCTTCGTGAAGAACTGGATCCGCGACGAGCTCGGCCCCGAAGCGGCACTGGCCGACCGGCTCAAGGAAGACGGCGAAACCCTGCTGCGCCTGCCCGGCCTGCTCCGCCGACTGGAAGAGCAGTTCCCGCCTAAGGGCGGCGCGCCCGAACAGCCGCCACTGCCCGAGGTGGAACTGGTCTGGGAGCGCCGCCAGCCAGGCACGGGACGCGGCTGGGGCAGCTATCTGCTGGCGCTGCTGGTGGGCGGCGGCGCGGTCCTTGCTGCGCAAGCGCTGGGATGGCTTTGAGCCAATGGACCTCGACGCGCTGATCCTGCACTTTTTCGGCACCGAGGATCCGGCCGAGCTGACCGAAGCAGACTATGAGCGCGGGCTGGAGAAGCTGAAGATCGGCTTCGGGGTAGAGCGCGAGCCGGGCCGCAAGTTCGCGCTGTGGACGCTGCTGGACGCGCTGGGCGCGGCCCCGCTACCGGCCGAGGCCTTCGCCAAGGAGCCGCTGCTCAAGGCAGCGGCCGAGGATTACCTCAAGGCCGCCTTCCGGCTGGAACGCTATGGAGAGCAGGATGACTGAACCGGCCGTGCTGTTCGTCTGCCTGGGCAATATCTGCCGCTCGCCGATGGCCGAGGGTGCCTTTCGCGCCGCTGCCGAAGCCGCCGGTCTCAGCCTTGTCATCGATAGCGCCGGAACCGCCGCCTATCACGTCGGCGATCCGCCCGATCCGCGCGCGCAGGAAACGGCGCGCAAGTACGGGGCAGAGATTGGCGGTCTGCGCGGCCGACAATTGGTGCCCGAGGACTTCCGCCGCTTCACCCATGTGCTGGTGATGGATCATGCGAACCTGGCCAATGCGCAGGCCATCGTGCCGGCCGATGCGATCTGCCAGCCGCAATTGCTGCTCGATCTGGTCCCGGGGCGCGAAGGCGCGGCAGTGGCCGATCCCTATTACGGCGGCGAGGAGCATTTCGAGGACACCTGGGCCGATGTCAGCCGCGCGGCCGCCGCCCTGGTCGAGGCGCTGCGGCGATGAGCCACGAAAGCGCCGTCGCCTGGTTGGCACAGCACGCGCCGGACGTCCGCCTGATCGACCAGGCTCAGTCAACCGCCACCGTGGCCGAGGCTGCGGCGACCCTGGGCGTGGAACCGGGCCGGATCGCCAAGACCCTGGCATTTCGGGTGGGCGATGCGCCTTACCTCTTGGTGACACGCGGCGATGCCCGGCTCGACAATGCGCAGTGCAAGGCCGAGCTGGGCGGGCGGCCGCGAATGCTCGATCCCGACGAGACCCTGGCCTTGACCGGTCATGCCGTTGGCGGGGTCTGTCCGTTCGGCCTAGCCACGCCCCTGCCAATCCTGGCTGACCGCTCGCTGCTGGCCTATCCCACTGTCTTTCCGGCAGCGGGATCGCGCACTTCCTCGGTCGAGCTGGAACCGCAGCGGCTGGCGCAACTGGTCGGCGCACGCTGGACGCAAATCTGCAAGCTGCCGGAATGAAAAGAGGGCGGCAGGGTTGCCCCTACCGCCCTCAATCAAGTCAGCCTTTCTCTAAAGCCTTGCGGCTCCCGAGGCCTCCTCTCCAACTCTAGAACTTGGTCCCGGCGCGCAGGCCGATCGTGCGTGGGGTAATCGGCACGATATAGGGCCGCTGGTAGCAACTGCCGCACTGGACAAAGCGCGACGACTGCCCGCGTTCGTCAAACAGGTTCGAAACATAGAGCTCGATATTGAACGAATCCCATTCGACCCCCGCCGCAAGATTGACGGTGGTGAAAGCCTCCAAACGGCCCAGCAGGGCTGCCGGATTGATCACATCATCAGTGAAAGTTTCGTAGATTGCAGTGCGGATGTCGCTAGATGCCGAGCTTTGGTGAGCCACGTTGATCTGGCCATAAGGCTTCGCAGTGCCCATCTCAGCAGTGTAACGCGCGGTGGCCGACATCTTCCACTTGGGCGTGATCGGCAAGGCCGTACCCTTGGGCGCAGAGATCAGGTTGGGACGGCCATCATCGTCCAAGCCGACACAGGCAAAGGTCGGCTCGTCCACCGAACACAGGTTCTTGGTGGTTTGCGCATCGGTATAAGCAGCAGCCACCTGCAGGAACAGGCCGCCGCCATTGTAGCTGAGATCGACATCGACGCCGCGGATGCGGGCATCCGGGCCGTTCTTGATCTCGGTAAAGCTGTTCGCGCCGAGGTAGGAGTACTGGAAGTCATTCCAGTTCTGCTGATAGATCGCACCGTTGAAGCGCAGGCCCGGGGCGAGCGTGGACTTCCAGCCGATTTCGTAGTTGATCAGGAAGTCTGCGTCATAGGGCCCGACGTCAGCGCGGCGGTTGACGCCGCCCGGGCGGAAGCCTTTGGACGCGGTGGCGTAGACCATCAGGTCGGGGCTCGCCTTGTACGAAAGGTTGGCGCGCCAGGTGAAGCCATCGTCCTTGATCCGGACCGGATCGACGCCAGAGCCGTTCCAGACGCCCAGGTTGGTACAAGGGGTGCCATCGACAACACCCGGTGCCAGGGTGACACCCGGCGTGCCGGCAAGCGGACGCAGGCGCGAACCGGTGGTGGTGAAGCACCCGGCGACGCCAGTGCGCGAGCTGCCGGCGGCATTGTAGGGCGTAGTATCGAAGTTGTTGGCCGGGTCACGCCCGAAGCCAAAGAACCCGATCAGCGTGTTGTCGAACTTGTAGGCGCGGACCCCGCCAGTGAAGGTCAGGTTCTCCATCAGGTCATAGCTGAGCTCGCCAAAAGCCGCATAGTCACGGTCAACACGCTCCTGCTTGGTCAGCCACAGCGTTCCAGGGCGGCCATTAACCGATACCCGCGGACCCAGACCAGCCACCTGATAGTCCTGGAAGATGTCGTTCGACTGACGCTGGTAGAACAGGCCGCCCACGAAACGCAGCGGCTGGTCCGCTGGCGAAGCGATCCGCAGTTCCTGGCTGAGCTTCTTGAAATGATCGCTGCCGATCACCTTCTGGCGCGGATCGATATTGTTGCCGGCCGCATCCCAGAAATAGAAGTATCCAGCCAGGCCGCCGACCGAGGAATAGAGCGAATCATAGGCTTCCGAATAGTCGGTATAGTCGCTCGAGCTGTTGCGCTTGCGGTCGAGATAGGCACCGGCATAGGTCACGTCCCAGTTGCCGATCTTGCCTTCGATTGTCAGCGCGGCCTGGACCCACTTGTCGTTCAGGAACTCGGGCGCGAAGCGCTGCAGCTTCAGATCGCCAACGCGGGGATCATAGGCGAACGAGCCCTGGCTCTTCATTTCCTGGTAGGCAACCGCCGGGGTCACCGTCCAGCTGTCGTTGAGATCAACCTTCAGCGCGGCGCGGCCGCCCCAGGTTTCGGTGTCGTTGTAGTTCTCTTCAACGAAAGCGTTGTTGTTGACGCAGAACCCGCCCGGCTGCGGCAGGAAGCAACGGCTGCCCGCCACATTGTCGATATAACCGGCGTCGCGCTGGTAGAAGCCGACCACGCGCAGTGCGGCGGTGTCACCCAGCGGAGCGTTGATCATGGCATCTAGCTTGCCGCCGATATCGCCACTCTTGACTGTGTTGATCTCACCATCGATCGACCCTTCGAAGCCCGCAGTGCTGGGCTTGTTGGTGATGATACGGATCGTACCGGCCTGCGACGAAGCGCCGTAAAGCGTGCCCTGCGGACCCGAGAGGCTCTCGATCCGGGCGATGTCATAGATATGGACATCAAGGTTGCCGCCGATCGTCGTGACAGGCTGTTCGTCGAGATAGACGCCGACCGAAGGCAGCGAGCCCGAGTGGTTGCCGTCCCCGCCAGAAGCGACGCCGCGCATGTAGACCACGTTGGTCCCCGGCGTGCCGCCCGACTGGAACGAAACCGAGGGGAGCTGCTGGGCATAGCCCGAGAAGTTCGAAATATTGAGCTGTTCAAGCTTGGCCGTGCCGAGGGCCTGGATCGAGATCGGCACGTTCTGGAGGTTTTCCGAGCGCTTCTGCGCGGTCACCACGATTTCGTTGGCATCAACCTCTTCGGCATCTTGCGCGAGGGCCGGCATGGCGGTGAGCGAGGTGGAAGCAAGCAGCAGCGCACCAGCAGTGCGACGAACAGAAAACGTCATGGATACCCCATCCAGTTTGGTTGTGCCGGACTGTCTGAATCCGCTCTCGCTTGAGGTCAAGCCAAGCCAGAGTGTCACTCGTCGATCAGCCGGGCCGCGTGGCAGAATTACAACGCCTTGGGGGCAGCCGGATAGGCCTCCAGCACCGGGCCCAGCGCCGCCTTGAGCGGGCCGAGCCAGGGCTCGAACGGCACGTGGGCCTCGGTCCCTTCGCGGAAGATCGGGCGGCGGACCTGTTCCGAACTGGGCGTGCGCACCGCCCGTTCGGTGCGGTGGAATTCCAGGCAGGCTTCCTCGAACGGCAAGCCGCAATAGTCGAGCAGCGCGCGAACCTCGGCCTCGGTATCATCGACCATTCGTTCGTAGATCACGCGGTGGACCCGGCCCGGCTGGACCCGGTCGAGGTGCGCCATCAGCCGCACGTAATCGGCGTAATAGCGGCCCATGTCTTCCAGGCTGTAGGCAAAGGCCTGGCCGCGCGCGAAGTGCTGCTTGAAGTTGGAGAAGCAGCAGCCAAGCGGGTGCCGACGCGCATCGACGATCTTGGCGTTCGGCAGGGCCAGCATGATGAAGACCGCGTGCATCCAGTTGTTGGGCAGCTTGTCGATGAAGAACGGCCGTTCGGTCTTGCGCTGGATGCGGGTGCGTTTGAGGAATTCCTCGCCGCGCCTGGCCAGTTGCTCAGCCGTCAGTTCGGGCAAGCTCAGCGGATAATTGCCCTCGCGCCGGGCCAGCGCGGGGATATCCGGAAGTTCGGTCGTCCCTTCGACCTGGCTGTGGCTGGAGAGGATCTGCTCGACCAGGGTCGATCCCGCGCGCGGCATGCCGAGCACGAAGATCGGGTCGGGCGCATCGCAGCCCTGCCCGGCGCGCGCAGCGAAGAATTCGGGCGTCGCCAGTTCGATCAGGCGATCGACGAAGCGGGTGGTTTCATCCGCGTCATAGTCCAGCTCGGTGCGGCGCAGGGCATTGCCGGCGGCGTAGTGGGCAAAGCTGGCCGCGGCCTCGCCGCGATCCTCCAGCGCCTTGCCGAGCGCAAAATCGAGGTGGAAGCGGTCTTCCTTGGCCACCCCGCCCTGCTCGAGCGCGGTCTTCATCGCCGCAATGTCGGCATCGCTGAACTTGACGGTCTTGAGGTTGGCGAGGCTCCACCAGGCCTCGCCCAGCGTCGGCATCAGTTCGATCGCCTTGCGGTAGGCCGCGATCCCGTCGTCCAGCCGCCCGACTGTCTTCAGCATATGGCCAAAGCTCATCCACACGCGCGGCTGGCCCGGGGCCTGGGCCAGCACGCGCTCATAGAGCACGATTGCCTCGTCGAACTCCCCGATCCGGCCGAGTGCGGCGGCCTGGAGGTTGGCGTGGCCGGGATTGTCCGGCTCTTCCTCGGTCACCCGGTTAAGTTCGGCAATGGCATCGGCCGGGCGGTTCTGGCGATAGAGCACCAATGCCAGATTGGCCCGCGCCGGGGTAAAGGCCGGGGCCAGTTCCAGCGCGCGGCGCAGCAGGTTCTCGGCATCGTTATAGCGCCCGATCCGCCCGGCCAGTTCGGCAAACATCCGGATCGCGAAGACGTCGAACGGGTCGTCCTTCAGATGCTGGCGCAGCAGGGGCTCGGCGCGCGGCAGGTCGTTGTCATTCAGCGCCATCGCGGCCTCGATCAACCGCGGATGATAGGCGCCAGCGCGCGATAGCCAGGATCGGGTGGTAACGGTGTTCATGCCGTTCCCCAAGAAACATGGTGACGCGGCGCGATCAAGCGATAGTCTGCCTTGCGAAGGGGATAAGGCCGATGGAACGCAAGTTGGGATACTGGGCGCTGCTGGCGCTCGTCATCGGCAATATGGTTGGTTCGGGGATCTATATCCTGCCCGCCCAGCTCGCCCCGCTCGGCTGGAACCAGTTTGCCGGCTGGGGGATCACGATTGTCGGCGCGCTGGCGCTGGCGCGGGTTTTCTCGGCTTTGGGTGCGCGGCTGCCGCTGGCTGGCGGCCCCTATGCCTATGCCACCGCCGCCTTCGGGCCCCTGGCCGGGTTCACCACGGCCTGGGCCTATTGGGTGATGAGCTGGGTAGGCAACGCGGCGGTTGCCGTGGCCGTGGTCAGCGCGCTCTCGCTGATCTTCCCGGCGCTTGGCACGACAACCGGCGCGCCTGCACTGCTGGCGGTTGCCTGTGTCTGGATCGTTACCCTGATCAATATCCGCGGCGTGCGCGAGGCCGGACGTTTGCAGGAAGTCACCGTGGTGCTCAAACTGCTGCCGCTGGTCGCGCTGATCGGCATCGCGGTGTGGCTGTGGCTGACCGGATCGCCGCGCGCGCCCGATCCCGCCGTGCCCTTTACGGCCGACAATATCGCGCTGGCCGCCGGCCTGACCTTCTGGGGCTTCCTGGGCCTAGAGGCTGCGACCGTGCCGGCTGACAAGGTCGAGAACCCAGGGCGCAATATCGCCCGCGCAACGATGATGGGCGTGATCCTGACCGGTCTGGTTTATTTCGGCATTTCCTTTGCATTCGCGCTCTACATGCCCGTCAGTGAAGCGGCCGCCAGTCCCGCGCCGATCGCCAGCTTCCTGGGCCGCTATCTGGGCGGCGACGTGGCTATTGCCGTGGCGTTGTTCGCGGCGATCAGCGCCTTCGGCACGCTCAACGGCTGGGTGCTGGTCCAGGCCGAAATGCCCTGGGCCATGGCCAAGGGCGGGGTCTTTCCGGCCTGGTTCGGGGTTGAGGGCAAGCACGGCACCCCGGTCCGCTCGCACCTGGTGTCGAGCGGACTCCTCAGCGGGATCACCCTGCTCAATTACCAGAAGGGCATGACCGACCTGTTCGGCTTCATCGCCTCGGTCAGCCTCTCGGCCGGGCTGGTCGCCTACCTGATGGCAGCGCTCGCGGCGCTAAGGATCGCGCGCGACAGCACGCTGACCTTGCTGGCCGCGCTGGTGGCGGTCGCCTTCTTCTGCTGGGCCGAATATGGCCTTGGCGGCGAGGCGATTACCTATGCCGCACTGCTGATCGCGGCCGGCCTCCCGGTCTACCTCTGGGTCAGGAACGCAAGAGCTTCCTGATCAGCGGCCGGTCGGCCAGGATCGCATGGGCCGCGTTGTGGCCGGGTGCGCCGGTCACGCCGCCGCCCGGATGGGTCCCCGCGCCGCACATGTAGAGCCCTTTGATGGGTCCGCGATAGTCGCCATGCCCCAGCACCGGGCGCGCCGCCCAAAGCTGATCGATTCCCATGGTGCCGTGCATGATGTCCCCGCCGATCAGCCCGAACTTGCGCTCAAGGTCCCACGGCGAGTGGATCTGCGTGGCGATCACGCTCTTCCTGAAGTTCGGCGCATGATCATTGACCGTATCGATGATCAGGTCCGCCACCTTCTCGCGGTTGGCATCCCAATCGACCGCCGGATCGAACTGCTGGCAGAACAGCGAGGCGACATGGCAGCCCGGCGGGGCGAGGCTGTCGTCCACGGTCGAGGGGATCTTGATCTCGACGATCGGTTTCCTTGACCAGCCGTGCTGCTGAGCATCGATGAAGGCCTGGTCCATGTAATCCATACCCGGGGCGATGATGATCCCGGCGGTGTGGTGTTCGGCTTGTTCCTTGCCCGGCAGCACCGAGAAATCGGGGAGTTCGGACAGGGCCACGTTCATCCGGAAGGTGCCCGAACAGGTCTTGAAGCCCTTGATCCGTCGCTGGAAGTCCTCATCCAGGTCGCTCTGGTCAACCAGCTGGCGATAGAGCAGCGCGGGGCCGGCGTTGGAGGCGACGATTGGCGCGATCAGCTCCTCGCCGCTTTCCAGCTTCACGCCCTGGACCTTGCTGTTGTTAACGAGCACCTGGGCGACTGGCGCCTCAAGGCTGATCTCGACGCCCTGATCCTCGCAGGCGCGGGCCATGGCCTGGGTAATCGCGCCCATTCCACCGACCGAGTGGCCCCAGGCGCCCAGCTTGCCGTTCACCTCGCCAAACACGTGGTGCAGCAGGACATAGGCCGAACCCGGGGTCGAGACCCCGGCGTAGTTGCCGACCACGGCGTCAAAGGCGAAGGCCGACTGGACATAGTCATGCTCAAACCAGCCATCGAGGAACTGGCGGGCCGACTTGGTGAAGATATCGAGCAGGTCGCGCTGGACCGAGAGGTCGAGGTTGGCCATCGGCCAGCCCTGCTTCGCCGCCGCGACCAGTGATGACAGGCCGCCGCCGACATTGGGCGGGATCTGCAAGGAAAGATCGCGCAGCACGTTGGCGACCTTTTCCAGCGCGGCATCGTACTTCGGGTAAGCCTCGGCGTCCTTCTTCGAGAACCGCGCGAACTCCGCCTCGGTCCGACCGGGACCGCCGCCCAGCTTCAGGTAATCGTTCTCGAACGGGAAGAAGTTGCTGATCGTCCGCTCGATCACGCGGTAGCCGTAATCGTGGAGCTTCATGTCGGCGATCACCTTGGGGCGCAGCAGGCTGACCGTGTAGCTGGCGGTCGAATTGCGGAAGCCGGGGTGGAACTCCTCGGTTACCGCCGCCCCGCCGACGATGTGTCGCCGCTCCAGCACCCGCACCCGCATGCCGGCGCGGGCGAGGTAGAAGGCACAGGTCAGGCCATTGTGGCCACCGCCGATGATCAGTGCGTCGTAGGTCTTGGTCACTTCGTTCTTCCCCAGTTTCGTCACCCCGGACTTGATCCGGGGTCCCGCTGCCACTCCGCCTCAGGAAGAGGCGGGACCCCGGGTCGAGCCCGGGGTGACGGGACCTGCTAGTTGTGCTTCGTCTTGCTCCATCCCGGCGCCGGTTGGAACGGTTGGCGCGCCTCCGGGATCAGCGCCCGGATCTTGCGGGCGAAGCTGCGCAGGCAGACCTCGCTCTTGCCGATCGGGCCGGTCCCGTAGGTCTTGCTCTGCATGCCCTGCTGGACGCGGGTGATCAGCCAGGTGTCCTCGGCATTGACCACGCGGTTGATCCGCCAGTTGGCATAGCGCGCCAGCTTCATCTCACGGCGGCTGTCGGGCAGGGCATAGGCCACTTCGCGCAGCAGGCATTCGGTCGGGCTGATTGGCAGCCACTGCATGAAATCGATCTGGTCGGCGTAGATGTCGAAGGCCATGTTCGGCCACAGCTTGTAATAGAGCCAACGCCCATGGGCCTCTTGCGGCAAATGATCCACGCGCGGCAGATGGGTGCGGTAGAAGCGCTCCCAGAAGTTCTGCTTCTCGTTCTTCACGACGTCGCCATAGAGCCGGTCGGCCCAGCCATGCGCCTCGATCCGATAGGTCTTGCCGACCAGCCGGGTCAGGCCATCGTGAGCAACGGGGATGTGCAGGTTGTCTGAATAGTTGTCGCCAACGTTCTTCCAGTTGACCCCGCGCGGGCGGAGCCGGACGGGTGCCATTCGCTCCATGTCTTCGAAGCGGTAATGGCTGACCTCACCCTCGAACGGCGCCATCATCTCGTTCACCGTCGGGAAACCGCCAGGGGCCAGGTTGACGAACACGAAGCCGTGCCAGACCTCGGTCGCGACTGGCACCAGGCCATTTTCTTCCAGCTTGAGCGCTGGATATTCGCTCTTCATCGGCACGCCCGAAAGACGTCCGTCGGTCTCATAGGCCCAGGCGTGATAAGGGCAGACCAGCTTCTTGGCGCAGCCCATCGGCCCTTCGACCAGCCGCATCGCGCGGTGGCGGCAGACATTGGTGAAGGCGCGCACCGCCCCATCGTCACCCCGGATCACCACCACGCTTTCGCCCAGATAGTCGATCGTCTGGTAATCGCCGGGGTTCGGGATCTCGTTCACATGACAGACGATCTGCCACGACGGGCGGATCACCCGCTCCATCTCCAGGTCGAAGAACTCGCGGTCGTGATAGATCCAGCCGGGCAGGCTGAAGTCGGCATCGGGATCGACCTCGGGCCCGTCGATCTCCGCAACGATGGCTTCCAGCTTGCCCAAGTGGCGACTCCCTCAAACCTTGTTGGACGTTCGTACAACAAGTGCTAGGCTGCCGCAAGTGACCACCCAGCCCGCCTTTCGCCGGTCAGAACCCGATGCCCGCCGCCTCAGCCTGATCGAGGCCTGCGCCCGCGTGCTGGCGCGCGAGGGGATCGCCGGGGCGAGCGTGCGGACCATCGCGGTCGAGGCCGGAGTGTCGGCCGGGCTGGTCGGGCATTACTTCGCGGGGGTCGATGCGCTGATTGCCGCAACCTATGCCCATACCGGGGCGCGGGTCGATACGGCGCTGGAGGCGGCGGTGGCGACGGCGGGTGAGGACCCGCGCGCCCGGCTGGAGGCCTTCGTCACGGCCAGCTTCGCCGCGCCGATCGCCGATCCCGAGCTGCTCGCGACCTGGATCGCCTTCTGGAGCCTGGTCCGCGCCCGACCCGAAATCGCCGCGCTGCATGACGAGCAGTACGGCGGTTTTCGCGGCCAGCTGGAGCGCCTGCTAGCGGACTGCGGCCTGCCCGCCGCGCAGCTCCGCACAATGGCAATCGCGATTACCGCGCTGGTTGACGGTCTGTGGCTGGAACTGTGCCTCTCGCCCCGCGAGCTGACGGCAACTGAAGCCGCCGCCATTGCCCGCGATGCGCTGGCGCGGCTTACTTCGCCAGTGAAGGCAACAGGCTGAAGTAGAAGGTCAGGCCGGGGCGGATGTTGTTGAGGGCAATCCGCTCATTCAGGCCGTGCGAATACTCGTCCGAATCCTTGATGAACAGCGGGCTGACCGAATAGGCTGGGACACCCTTGGCCCGGTACCACATCGAATCCGTGGCGCCCGAACTTTGCGCCGGGATCAGCGGGACCTTAGGCCAGGCCGCAGCCATGGCCTTTTCGACGGCCGTCAGGAAATCCGAGCGCATCGGTGAGGCATCGCTTTCAATTGCATCCCCGCCTGTGAAGTCACTGAATTTCACTTCGGGCACATTGGCCACGCGGGCCAGTTCGGCGATAATTTCTTCGCGCTTGTGGCCGGGGAAAATGCGGCAGTTGACATTGGCCGTGGCGCGCTGTGGCAGGGCGTTTTCGGCATGGCCGCCGCTGATCAGGGTGGGCACGCAGGTGGTGCCGACCTTGCCCACATAACTGGGGCTGGCTCGCAGGGTGGCGAGCGCGGCCTGGTCCTGGGGGTTGGCGGCAAAGGCCCGCATCGCGGCGGCCAGCTTGGGGTCGCCCTCAAACTGCGCGGCCTTTTCGAAATAGGCCTTGGTCAGCGGGCTCTGCTCGGCCGTGAAGGTGTAGTTGCCGACCCGCTGGACTGCCGTGGCGAGCTGGGTGATCGCGTTTTCCGGACGCGGGGCCGAACTGTGGCCACCCGGGTTCGTCACCTCAAGCTTGACGTCGAGGTAGGTCTTCTCGGCCCCTTCCCAGGTCCAGAACAGCGGCTTGCCGCTCGCCTCCTCGTAACTGCCGCCGATCCCGTCGGTGTTGAGCACCATCTCCGCACCGGCAAACCGGTCCGCGAGGATCCGGCCGGTCTTCATCGTCGTTTCCTCGTCGCCCGAAAAAGCAATCACGATTGTGCGCTTGGGCTGCCAGCCGGCCTTGCGCAGCTCCATCAGCCCGACCATGGCCAGGATCATGGACACCTTCTGGTCGCTGGCGCCGCGGCCAAAGAGGTAACCGTTCTCCACCACCGGGGTGAAGGGATCGCGGGTCCAATCCTTGGGATTGGCCTCAACCACATCCATGTGGCCGGAAATGATCAGCGGCTTCAGCTTCGGGTCACTGCCCTGCCAGGTCGCGACCAGGTAGACGGTGTCATCGACCGGAGTGATCTCGATATCCTTGTCGGACCAGCCAGCGCCCAGCAGCGCGGACTTGTAGAGCCGCGCTACGTCGCCAGTCTTGTTGTCCTTACCCCGCACCGAGCGCAGCGCGATCGCCTGCTTCGACAGTTCCAGCACCTGGGCCTCGGCCGCGGCGCTCGGCACCTTGGGCGGAGCTGCCATGGCGGGGGCAGCAAGGGTAGCGGCAAGCAGCAGGGCAGTGCGACGCATGGGTATTCTCCTTTGGACCGCTGCCTAGAGCAACGATCCGGTTTTGCAAATCACGGCTTCCACTCCGCAATGCGCGGACCGTGGCTGAGACGGGCGATGGCCCGGTCGGCCGCCTTCAACCCCAACCGCGCCGCCCAGGACCGCAGCGCCGAACGATCGCTGGCGAGCGGCGCGGTGCTCCCGGCCTGCAAGGGGAACAGCACATGCTCGCGGAATTCCTCGATAAGCGCGGCATCGCGCAGCACGGCGACATATTCGGCATTGGCGCGATAGGAGACAAAATCGAAATTGCTCGATCCGACAACCAGCGCCTCGCCATCGATCAGGGCAGCCTTGGCGTGAGTCATCATCGGGGTCAGGCGGATCTCGATCCCGGCGCTCTCCGCCACGCCCAGCAGGTAATCGCGGATGATCGGCTTGTTGTTAGGGCGCGGGGTATAAAGCGTGACCTTGGCCCCGGCCTGCGCCGCCCGGCCCATGGCCTCGACAAAGGGAAAGGTCGGATATGCGCTGACCACCTCGAGCGATTGACGCGCCTCGGCAAAGGCAGCGATCAGGGGTGCGAAGCCGGCGGGATTGTCAGCCCCGTCCATACTCAGCAGCGTGGCCCCGCCGATCTCCGCCAAGGCGCTGCCGCCCTCGCCCCGCCAATCGCGGCCGAATTCGCCGGCCAGCCAATCGGCCAGGCCCCGATGCTCAACCCGGACCATCATGTCGTGCCAGGCAAAGTTGTGATCGGAAAAGTTGATCCCGCCCAGCCAGGCGACATCGTCGATCACCAGCAGCTTCTTGTGATTGCGCAGGGCATAGCGCAGCGGGTTGCGGCCAATCGGATTGGTCACCCGCACCCCGGCGCCCTGCCGCAGCAGCCGATCGAACATGGCGGCGGTGGCGCGCGCCTCGGCATGGATCGCGGGCTTCCGGCTTAGCGCCAGGAAGGTGTCATTGATGACCTGGCGGGTATAGTCATCGACCAGCACCCGCCGGTCGGTCGCCTGGCTGTGACCAATCGCTTCGGCCACGGACAGTCCGGCCGCGTCGCCCTCGCCAGTCATTGCCTGGATCAGAACCCGGCGGCGCGCGGCCAGGATATCCGCCCGGCAGCGCTCCCAGAACGCGGCCGATCCGACCAGCAGTTCCGCACCAAGCGGTTCATCTTGCGGCAAGGGAGGATTGCCCATGGCGGCAAGGCCTTGCCAGTCGGTTGTGACAATGGCAAGGCCAGCCCCGGTCGCGAGGAAGGTGGTTTATGCACGCTCCAGCTCCTCCGCACCTTGCGATCGGCCGTCCTCTCAAGGTGCTTCTGCTGCTCTCATCGCTCCACGGCGGCGGTGCGGAGCGCGTGGCCGTTCACGTCCTCAACGGTCTCGACCCGAAGCGGATCGACGCCCGGATGGGTCTGCTGCGCAAGGCTGGCCCCTATGTGAACCTCGTCGTGACGGCCCCAATTCCGACCAGTATGCCGCCGGCAAGCTGATCAACAGCGCCGTGCGCGCGCCGCTCGCCTTCCGGCAAATGGTCAAGGAAACCCGGCCCGACGTGGTGATGAGTTTCCTCAAGGGCACAAACCTGCTCGCCTGGCTCTCGCTGATGGGCCTGGGTCGCCACCGCCCGCGCTGGATCGCGCGCGAGGGCAACAATGTGCTGGCCGTGGTGAACGAGGAAGCGCCGAACGAATTCGTGCGCAAGGTCTCGCTGGGGCTCACCAGCCGCGCCTACAACCGCGCCGACGCGGTGCTGGCCAATGCCACCGACATGGCCGAGACGCTGATCGCCGACCTCTCGCTTGACCGGTCGAAGATGCGGATGATCAACAACCCGATCGACCTTGGCACGATTACCACCGCCAAGGACCAGCCGGTGCCGGGTGCGCCCAAGCGGCCCTACATCATCACCGCCGGCCGACTGGAATACCAGAAGGCTCACGAAGTGCTGCTGCGCGCCTTTGCCCAGAGCGGTCTGTGGCGCAGCCATGCCCTGGTGATCCTGGGCAAGGGCAGCCGGCTGAACGAACTGCACCGCATGGCGGCCCAGTTGGGGATCGGCGAGCATGTCCGCTTTATCGGCTTTGTCGCCAATCCCTATGCCTGGATGGCGGGTGCCGATCTGTTCGTCTTGCCATCGCGTTGGGAGGGCTTCCCGACCGTCGCCGCCGAGGCACTGGCCTGCGGCGCGCCGCTGCTGCTGACCGACTGCAAGTTCGGCCCGCGCGACGTGATCGAACCAGGAGTCTCGGGTGAGCTGGTGCCGGTCGACGATGTCGATGCCCTGGCCCGCGGCATGGCCGACCTGATCGCCGCGCCCAACCGGCGCGCCGCGCTGCGCGAGGCTGGGTTCGCCCGGGTCCAGCGCTTCGCGATTGCCGAGATGGTCGAACAGTACGCCACCCTGTTTGAGGAATTCGCCCCGGTTTCCGCGCGTTAACCCTTTTGCGCTATCCAGTCCCGCTAAGAAACGCCCGCTTCAGGCCACTGGCGCTGGCGCGGCATTTCGCCAACAAGCAGTCATAGCGGATTCGCACAGCAAGGGCGCAAAGGGCAATGAAGTTCAACGCTTTGACAGGCATGGTGCTGGCCTTTGTCGGGCTGGTCGGGGCCGCAGGTTATCTGCTGGTGCGCGAACCCGCGCCCAAGGCGGCGGTGGTTTCGGAACAGGCGGGCAAGCCCGTTGCCGGAGCCGACTTTGCCAAGCCTGGCACGCAGCCCGCTGCTGCCCCTGCCGCCAAGCCGCGTGATGAGCGCTTTGTCATCAAGCGGGTCCTGCCGATCACCGGGCCGATCAAGTATGGCGAATGGCACTGGGACGAAAAGGGCGCGCCCGCCGATGGTCCGCTGGTCATGACGGTCGACCTCGACGCCCGCGTCCTCTCGGTCTTCCGCGGCGGCTATGAGATCGGTGCCACGGCAGTCCTGCTCGGTACCCAGGAAAAGCCGACGCCGCTGGGTAAGTTTCCGGTGATCTGGAAGAAGGCCGATCACTATTCCAGCATCTACGACGGCGCGCCGATGCCCTTCACCCACCGCCTGACCAACGATGGCATCGCCATTCACGGGACCAAGGTGGAAAAGGGCTATGCCAGCCACGGCTGCATCGGAGTGCCAAACGACTTCGGCAAGAAGCTGTTCGCCGTCAGCAAGCTGGGCGACGTCGTCTACATCACCAAGGGCAAGCGCATCGGTAAGGGCGACT
>JAJTFU010000100.1 GCA_021299075.1 Novosphingobium sp.
TTCCGGAGCGCTCTGCCCCGGATGCGTGGCAATCATAGGCTAGGCGGGACTGCGAACACGGATGGGGAATAGACGGTACCAGCCCGCGTGGGCAGGTGCCGGGACTGACAATCCACGCCGCTCTCCGGTTCGACGGGTAACATCCCCGCCGCATGAAAGGACGATACATGGCTTCCAAGGCGCACGCCTTCGATGTTGGTGACTACGTCGTTTATCCCAAGCATGGCGTTGGCCGGGTGATCGAACTGCAGGAGCAGGAAATCGCCGGCATGACTCTCGAACTTTACGTCCTGCGTTTCGAAAAAGAGCGCATGACGCTCCGCGTTCCGACCAACAAGGTCGAGGCGATCGGAATGCGCAAGCTGTCCAGCGACAAGACCCTGCGCGAAGCGCTCGATACGCTGAAGGGCAAGCCCAAGGTCAAGCGCACCATGTGGTCGCGCCGCGCTCAGGAATATGAGGCGAAGATCAATTCGGGCGACCTGGTGTCGATCGCCGAGGTGACCCGCGACCTGTTCCGCGCCGATGACCAGCCGGAACAGTCCTATTCCGAACGGCAGATCTTCGAAGCCGCCTCGTCGCGTCTGGCGCGCGAACTGGCCGCCATGGAAAAGACCGACGAGCCGGCTGCGCTCAAGAAGATCCTGGCGATCCTCAACGAGCATGCCCCGAAGTACTATGCCGAGGCGGCGACCGCCTGACGGCTAACAACCGAATCACCGAGGAAGGGCCGTTTCCGCAAGGAAGCGGCCCTTTTTCATTGCCTTCACGCTACCCCCTTGCTCAAGCCGCCATGCTGTATTATATCGACAACACACATTGCGCAGGAGACTCGCCATGAAGTTTGACAGGTTGTTCCGGGCGCTTGGCCCGATCATCGCCGTGGCCATGGCCGCCGGGGTTACCGCGTGCGACGGCAACGTCTCGATCAATGGCGAGAAGGGCAAGCCGCTCGCCGAAATCGACCTGACTGGCACCCCGCCCGAGGAACTGGTCCTGCTCGGCCCCGACGAAGTGCGCGTGACCCAGGGCGACAAGCTGGCGATTACGGTCGAAGGCGACCAGGCCGTAACCGACAAGCTGCGGTTCACGCTGAAGGACGGCACGCTGGGCGTGCTGCGCGAGGGCAAGAGCTACGATTCGAATCACGAGGAGGGCAAGGCCGTGGTCAACGTGACCATGCCCGCGCCAAAGAACCTGACCATGGCTGGCTCTGGCAAGATCAACGCCGCCGCGCTGGCCAAGGATGCCAAGATCACAATCGCCGGCTCAGGCGACATTGAAACCCCGAACGTCGCCGGCGACAAACTGGACCTCACCATCGCCGGGTCCGGGTCCTATCGCGGAGCCGGCAATGTCGCCGCACTCGATGTCAGCATCGTCGGCAGCGGCTCGGCCAATATGGACGCGCTCAAGACCGAAAAGGCTGACCTGACCATTGCCGGCTCGGGCAACTCCGCCTTTGCCAGCGATGGCGAGGTCAATGCCAAGATCATGGGCTCGGGCAGCGTTACCGTGCGCGGACGGGCGCGCTGCACGGTCGAATCGATGGGCTCGGGCAAGCTGGTCTGCGAACCCGGCAACGGCACCGCTCCGGCCAGCGAAGCCGCCAAGTAGCGAGCGGTTCATCTCCGGCTAACCCGAATGCGGTCAGGATCGCCCGATCCTGATCGCGCTGGGGGCCTCCGCATGTCTTGCAAGAAGCTGTTCCTTGTTCCGGCACTGCTGATCTTGCCTGGCTGCGGCGTGGCCGGCGCCGCAGTCGATCTGGCCTCGGCCCCTGTGCGCGGCACATCCCGCGCGCTGGAAGCAGGCAGCACCGTGGTCGACGTGATGACGACCAGCGACTCCGAACGGGATCAGAAGCGCGGCCGCGAAATCCGGCGGCGCGAGGAGCGTCTCGGCGAGCTTGACCGCGAATATCGCAAGCAGGTCGGCAAATGTGAGCGGGGCGACGACGGGGCCTGCCGCAAGGCCGACCAGGCCTATGCCGAAATGCGTGCGCTGATGCCAAGCGTACCTTACGAGCGCGATTGATCAGGCTGCGGCGCGGCGGAGCCGGTCATTGATTGCCGCCCCAATCCCGCCATCGGGAATCGTGGCTACGGCAATGCGCGGCTTTGGCGCGGCCGCAGCGGCATGGAGCGCGGCATAGAGCCGGGCCGCCGCCTCGGCGAGATCGCCCGTCGGCGAAAGCGAAACATCCCCCCGCACCGGGCCGAAGCCGATCAGGAATTCGTCGGGTTCGGCAGCGGCGGCGTTCAGTCGGACCGGCTTGCCGGGTGCATAGTGGCTGGCAAGCTGTCCCGGAGCCTCGATCGCGGCTGACGTCACGGCGTCCGGCCCTTGCCCCAGAATGGCGGAAATCTGGGACTCGGTAATCGGGCCCGGGCGCAGGACCTGCCAGGCCCCGCCCTCACGCAGGGCAACGATGGTCGATTCGAGGCCAGCCGCGCAGGACCCGCCGTCAAGGATCAGGGGAACGGCATCGCCCAGCGAAGCCGCGACGTGATCGGCCCGGGTCGGGCTGACACCGCCGCTGCGGTTGGCCGATGGCGCAGCCAGCGGCAGGCCAGTCGCATCGAGCACGGCGCGCATCACCGGGTGCGCCGGGCAGCGCAGGGCGATCGTCGGCAAGCCGGCCGTAACCGCAGGAGCAATGGCGGCTTCCGCCCGCACCGGCAGCACCAATGTCAGCGCCCCGGGCCAGAATGCGGCTGCCAGGGCTTCGGCGCGGTCATCGAACCGGGCGAGACCCCGCGCAGCTGCCACCGACGGGACATGGACGATCAGCGGATTGAAGTCCGGTCGGCCCTTGGCGCGATAGATGGCGGCGACCGATTCGGCCTGGTCAGCGCGCGCGGCGAGGCCGTAGACCGTCTCGGTCGGCAGTGCGACCAGGCCGCCGGCACGCAGCTGCTGGGCCGCTGCAGCAATCCCGGCGGAATCGGCAGCACGGATTTGCGCGGCTTCATGCTTGTCGGCCATGCGTCTCCCGCTATAGGCGGGAAGCCGCAAAGCCAAGGGAAAGCACGAGAGCGCCATGGATTTCACTGCCCCCACCGCCGATCAGGTCCTTGCCATCCGCGTCAATGCCGGGATCGACGAACTGGCTGCCCATCCCCGCTTCGCCGCCGCCAGCCCGGATATGGTCGAGGCAATCGTCGAGGGCATCGGCCAGTTCGCCGCCGGAGAGTTCGCGCCGCTGAACCGCAAGGGTGATCAGGAAGGGGCAAAGCTGGCCAACGGCACGGTCACCCTGCCTGCCGGCTTTGCCGAAGCCTACCGTGCCTATGTCGAGCAAGGCTGGAATGCCGTGGCGGGCGACGAAGCGCACGGCGGCCAGGGGCTGCCTTTCACCCTTGCCGCCAATGTGCTCGAGAACCTCGGCGCGGCCAACATGGCCTTCTCGCTGCTGCCGATGTTGACCGTGGGTGCGATCGAAGCGCTGGCCCACCACGGCAGTGCCGAGCAGCAAGCGCTTTACCTGCCCAAGCTGGTCAGCGGGGAATGGTCGGGGACGATGAACCTGACCGAGCCGCAGGCCGGATCGGACGTCGGCGCCCTGCGCACCACGGCAACGCCGCGCGATGACGGGACCTGGTCGATCAAGGGCACCAAGATCTACATCACCTGGGGTGAGCATGACCTGGCGGGGAACGTCATCCACCTGGTCCTGGCCCGCACGCCGGGCGCGCCGGCCGGCAGCCGCGGGATATCGCTGTTCGTGGTGCCAAAGTACCTGGTCAAGGCCGATGGCTCGCTTGGCCCGCGCAATGACCTGCGCTGCGTCTCGATCGAACACAAGCTGGGGATCATGGCCAGCCCGACTTGCGTAATGAGCTTTGGCGACAACGACGAATGCGTGGGTGAGCTGGTCGGACACGAGAACGAGGGCCTCAAGGCCATGTTCACGATGATGAACTCGGCCCGGATCAATGTCGGCAACCAGGGCGTCCAGATCGCCGAGCGCGCGTTCCAGCAAGCGCGGTACTATGCCCGCGAGCGGATCCAGTCGGCCCGCGCCGGTGGCGCCAGCCGCGAGCCGGTGGCGATCGCCGAGCATCCCGACGTGCGGCGGATGCTGCTGCGGATGCGGGCGTTGACCGAAGGTTCGCGCGCCCTGCTCTATTATACTGCCGGCCAGGTCGATCGCGGTGCGCTGGGTGACAGCGCTGCGCAGCTGCGTGCTGATTGCCTGGTGCCGATGCTGAAGGCCTGGGGCACCGACATCGGCTGCGAAGTGGCCAGCCTCGGCGTCCAGATCCACGGCGGGATGGGCTTTGTCGAGGAAACCGGCGCGGCGCAGCACTATCGCGATGCCCGGATTGCGCCGATCTACGAAGGCACCAACGGGATCCAGGCAGCCGACCTGGTCACCCGCAAGCTTGGCTACGAGCAGGGTGGCGTTCTGACGTCAATCTTTGCGGAAGTGGCGCGCGACTGCGCCAATGTCCCCGAACTGGCCGGATTGGCCACTGATTGCACCGCGATCGTGCAGTGGATGGCCAGCGAGGCCAGCCTCGATGACCGACTCGCCGGCAGCGTCCCGTTCTGCACGATGAGCGCCGTGGCGGTGGCCGGGTGGCAGCTCCAGCGCCAAGCCGCGGCGCTGGCCGGCGACGACACCCCGCAGGTCCGGGCCAAGGCCGTGGTTGCACGGTACTTCGCCGAACACATCGCCAGCGAAGCACGCGGGCTTAAGGCCCAGGCAACCGCCGGAGCTGGTCTGCTCTACGCGCTCGATGCCGAGGCACTGGCGGGATGACCGATCAGGGCGATCCCCTGGCCCGCATCGCCGATGCGCTGGAGCGGTTGACGGGCGCCATGCCCGCCATGCCTGACTGGAACGCAGCGCCCGCCTATGTCTGGGATCAGACCGGCGCGCGTCCGGTAACCCAGCTGGCTGCACCCACTCTTGATCTCCTTAAGGGGATCGATGCGCAGAAAGCCCTGGTGACAGCCAACGTTGCGCGCCTCGCCGCCGGCCACGCCGCGCACGACATGCTGCTGTGGGGCGCACGCGGGATGGGTAAGTCAGCGCTGCTGCGCGCCAGCGTGATCGCCGCTCAGGGCCAGGATCCCGGCACGCTGGCGCTGGTCCACGTTGCCCCTGATGCCTTTGCGGCCCTGCCCCGACTGTTCGGCGCGCTTGGCAACGAAGCGCGCCGCTTCCTGGTCTTCATTGACGATCTGGGCTTTGCCGATGGTGACAGCGAAGGGCCGCGCGCGCTGCGTTCATGGCTGGAAGGCGGGGTTGATGCCCGCCCAGCCAATGTCCGCCTGGCCGTGACCGCCAACCGCCGCGCGATCGTGCCGCGCCATGCCTCCGAGCAGGACGATCCGATCAACCCGCGCGACGCGGTGGATGACAAGCTGGCGCTGGCCGATCGCTTTGGCCTCTCGGTCGGGTTCCACGCCTGCAGCCAGGACGATTACCTGGCGATCGTCGGTGGCTATTGCGCCAGCCACGGCCTGCAATGGGACCAAGGCGAGGCGCTGGAATGGGCCAAGCGCCGCGGCGCCCGCTCGGGCCGCGTCGCCTGGCAATTCGTGACCGAACTGGCCGGACGGATCGGCCGCGCGCTCTGACCCTTACTGACCCCCGGTTTGCCTGAAGCCGGCGCGATACTGCGCTTCCAGATTGCCATCCAGCTCGCGCTGGGCCGGCATCCGCGCTGTCACCACCGGGCGCACGACCGGACCAGCCGCAGCACCTGGAGCCGAAACGCGCCAGACAATCCCGGCCGTATCGTCGGTCACCAGCAATGATCCGGTCTTGTCGAAGGCGACCCAGGTCGGGCGGCCGCGGGTTTCGCTCTTGCCGCTGAGGAACCCGGTCAGCATCGGGATCGGCTTGCCCTGCGGATTGCCATTGGCATCGAAGGCCACGAAGACCACGTCATAGCCAGCCAGCGGCTCGCGGTTCCACGAGCCATGGCGCGCGATAAAGGCGCCGTTGGTGAAGGCCGGGCCCATCTTCTCACCGCCGCGCAGGAAGGCGAGGCCAAGCGGCGCCATATGCGCACCCAGGCCGTACTCGGGCTTGCGGACATACTCGTCGATAAAGTCTGGCGGCAGGCCGACGACGCGATCATCATCGTACTTCTTCCAGTAGAGCCAAGGCCAGCCATAGTGCGCGCCGACCGGCACATTGGTCAGGTAATCCGGCACCAGATCCGGGCCGAGCATGTCGCGTTCGTTGACGACCGTCCACAGCTCGCCGCTCGAGGGGTTCCAGTCCATCCCGTTGGCGTTGCGCAGACCCTGCGCAAACTGGCGGGCACGGCCGCTTTTGAGATCGAGCTCCCAGATCGCGGCGCGGCCCTGTTCGATCTCGAAGCCCTTTTCGGCGATGTTCGAGGCTGAGCCGACGGCGACGTAGAGCTTTGCGCCATCGCTGCTGAGCACCAGGTTGCGCATCCAGTGGTTGCCCGAGGGGGGCAGGTCCATCAGCTTTTTCGGAGCGCCGGCCAGTGCCGTCTCACCCAGTTGATACGGGAACGACAGCACGGCATCGTGGTTGGCGACATAAAGCGTCCCGTCGCGCCAGCCGAGTCCGGATGGTGAAGCGAGGCCATTGCCCTGGCGCAGGACGTGGCGTTCCTCGGCCTTGCCGTCGCCATCGGCATCGCGCAGCAGCACGAGCCGGTCGGGCGAACCCTGCTGGGCTCCGGCATCACTCATCAGCAGCTTGGCGACCATCGCCTCCAGGCCGCTGCCCAGGTTACCCTTGGGCGCATCGGCCTCCGCCGCAATGACGTCACCGTTAGGGAGCGTCAGGATCACGCGGGGGTGATCGAGCCCGTCGGCAAAGCGGTTGACGACCAGCCCCTTGGCAGCGGTCGGCGCTTCGTTCTCGGCCCAACCGACTGGCTTGGCGATGCGGATCGAGGGGAAGCGCTCGACCTGCGGCTCGACGATCAGCGGATCGCGGCCCGACAGCTCATCCGGAGTGTGCTTGGCGGGGATCGGCCGGGTCAGGACATAGCCAAGACCGACGAGGACGATAAGGACGGCGAGACTGCCGAGCAGCCACTTGCGAAGTCTGGACATGAAACATCTGATAAGCGGGCTGGGGCCGCGGGACAATCGACCTTTTGACCTTTGTCCCTTTTGGCAATTTGCCCTATGGCGGGGCCATGTTTGCCTTTGCCCCCGATCCGAACCAGCCCAAGCCTGAACTCTATGCCGATCTGGTCACGGCTGCGCGCGCGCTGATCCAGGATGAGCCCGATGGGGTCGCCAATATGGCCAACCTTGCGGCGCTGATCTGGCAGTTCCTGCCGCAGCTCAATTGGGCCGGGTTCTATCGCACGGTCGATGGCAACCTGGTGCTGGGCCCCTTCCAGGGCAAGACCGCCTGCATCCGGATCGCAGCCGGCCAGGGGGTTTGCGGCACCGCACTGGCTAGCGGCGAAACGCAGCTGGTGCCAGACGTGCACGCCTTTCCGGGCCATATCGCCTGCGATGCGGACAGCCGCTCAGAACTGGTCGTGCCCGTCTGGCGCGATGGCCGGGTCATTGCGGTGATCGATCTCGACAGCCCGGAACCTGCCCGCTTCGATGCGGAGGATGCCGCCGGGATCGAGGCGCTGGCAGCGGCGATCGCCCCGGCAATCTAACCGGCCTGCCCTGCTCCGAAACGGGACAGGCGAGTCACAAATCCCCTAGCCTGCTTGGTTTTCCGGGACGGGCGATGCTAAATTCCAGGTTAAGCCCGGGAATCGCTCCGGCATAACAGGGGATTGCCGATGTCACCGCGTGCGCAAGCGCTTCATCTCGTTCTGGCGGCCGGGCTTGCCGGCCTGGCCGCTCCGGCCCTGGCAGCTGACCAGCCTGCCACCGATGCCGAAGGCCGGGTCTTCGGCAATACGGTCAACGATCCGCTGCCAGAGTGGAAACAGGCACCCGCTGCCCACGCCCAGCCCACTGCGCTCCCGCCGATGCCGGCCGGCCCCAATGCCATGCCGATGGGCCACCCCGGCCCTGACCGTGTCGCCTGGGAAGAAGCCCGGGCGGACTGGCTGGCCGAGTGCCGCCAGCGCTTTGGCGGCAAGGGCAAGGTCACCGGTGGCTTGCTGGGCGGGCTCGTCGGCGGAGTGGCAGGTAGCGCCATTGCCGGCCGCGGCAACCGCACGGTCGGGGCAGTGGTTGGCGGCGTTGCTGGTGCCGTGGCTGGCGCCGCTATCGGCGATTCGTCCGACCGCCGCCGCGCGCGCGATTACTGCGAAAGTTATCTCGATCGCCATATGGCGAGCTACGGCCCCGGCTATGGTGGCTATGGCTATGGCTATCCCCACGGCCAGATGACCTATGGTTATGCCATGCAGCCGATGATGGTGATGGTTCCGGTCGCGATGACCACTGTGGCCGCTCCCGCCGCGCCGCGGCAGGATTGCACTGAAACCGAAGTGATCGAGGAGTGGGTGCCGGTCGCCCGCCCGGCCAAGCGCTATATCCCGCGCCGCGCAGTACCGGACAAGCGGGTGCGGATCGTTCCCGACAAGCGCATCCGCAGCAACTGAGCCGAACCTCCGGCAAAGAAAAAGGCGGGGAACCCAATTCCGGTTCCCTGCCTTTTCTGTGTCAGCGCAGTCTGATCAGAGCTTACGTCCGATCAGCTCCTTCATGATCTCGTTGGTACCACCGAAGATCCGGGTGACGCGCGCGGCGCGCCACATCCGGGCGATCGGATACTCGTTCATGTAGCCCGCCCCGCCGAACAGCTGCAGGCACTTGTCCATTACTTCCCACTGCAGGTCGGTGTGCCACAGCTTGGCGGCAGCACCTTCCTCAGGGGTCAGTTCCTTCTTGAGGTGGCGGGCCAGGGCCCAGTCAAGGTGCGCCCAGCCGACCTGCAGCTTGGCCTTGAGATCGGCCAGCACGAAGCGGCTGTTCTGGAAATCGAGGATCGGCTTGCCGAAGGCCTTGCGGTCACGGGTGTACTCAACCGTCATGTCGAAGGCGCGCTGGGATCCGGCCATGGCCGAAACGGCGATCGACAGGCGCTCCTGCGGCAGCTCGCTCATCAGGTAGATGAAGCCCATGCCTTCCTCGCCGAGGCAATTGGTGATGGGCACACGCACGTCCTCGAAGAACAGTTCCGAGGTATCGGCTTCGTCCTGGCCGATCTTGTCGAGGTTGCGGCCGCGCTTGAAGCCTTCGCGGTCAGCCTCGACCAGCACGATCGAAACGCCCTTGTAGGCGGGCTGAATCTCGGTGTCCGTCTTGCAGCAAACCAGGATCAGGTCGGCGTTCTGGCCATTGGTGATGTAGGTCTTTGACCCGTTGATCACGTAATGGTTGCCGTCCTTCTTCGCCGTGGTCCGCATGCCCTGCAGGTCGGAACCGGTACCCGGTTCGGTCATGGCAATGGCAGTGATCACCTCGCCCGAAACCAGCTTGGGCAGCCAGTGGCGCTTCTGCTCTTCCGAGCCGTAGTTGACGATGTAGCTGACCACGATGTCCGACTGCAGCGAGAAGCCGGTGGTCACGCCGCCGTGATAGGCCGCCTCCTCGTCAACGATCGCGTTGTAGCCGAAGTCGAGTCCCAGGCCGCCGTATTCCTCGGGCACGGTCGGGCAGAGCAGGCCCAGCTCACCCGCCTTGGGCCAGATCGACTTGGGGACGATCCCGTCCTCAGCCCACTGGGCACCGTTGGGCGCAATCTCTTCCTGCATGAAGCGGCGCACGGTCTGGCGGAACGCCTCGTGATCTTCGGTGTAGGCGGTGCGGGCAAGCGAATCGAGCGACATGGGGTTTCCCTCTGGCTGATTTGGATTGGCCAGAGGTTTGGCGCTGCCCCGCGCGCCGGTCAACCGGAATTTAATCGCCCGGTTAAGGCAGCGCGGCGACCTGCGCCGCGACCAGTGATTGCAGCCGGATCCGGCCCAGCCGCAGCAAAGGATTGGCCCGGTCGATCCGCAGCGCAGAGCCCAGATCAGCCTTCACCCCCAGCGCCGCTGCACTCGCCGCACCGATCCGCAGGCGATAGTCGCCATAGGGTACGGAGTCGAACAGCACATAGCCGTCAAAGTCGCTCTGGACCTGGCGCACCACGTGGCCCGCCGTGTCGGTCAGTTCGATCACCACCCCGTCGCGTGGCTCGCCATCAGGCCCAAGCAGCAGCGCTTCCAGTTCGCCGGTCGGGGCGAGCGGCAGGCTGATCCTGGCGGCCACGCCTGGGCGCGGCACCACGACCACGCCCTTGCCCTTGGGCTGAAGCAGCGGATCGGGCAGCGTGCCGGCATCGATCGAGACCAGCACCGGGACATAGGGCGTCAGGCCGTCGATCACTGCGCGGCCGGCCTTGTTGGTCGGCGCTTCGGTGTGGCGGAAGCCGGCCCCGACCGAGACGCCTTCGACCAGCCCTTCGCCAGCCTGGCGATAGCCATCGCCATTCTCATCGCGGAACACCTCGACCGCAGCCTGACCGGATTCGGCGAGCCGCTGGCGCGACATCCGCCAGCCGCCGTCGACCGGATCTGGCCCGAGGCTGAAGCCCAGGGTCAGACCCAGCGTCAGGCGGCCACGCGTATCGAGCCGGCCTTCGGTGCGCAGCGCGAAGCGATCGAACTGGCGCACCCAGCCGAGCATCACCTCATCGCGGCGCGACGTGGCATCGTGTTCATAGCCCAGCCGCAGCGTCGAGCTCTTACCAAGGCCTGTTTCGGCCACAGCCTGGGCATTCTCCAGACCGCGGCGCTCGCCGTCGAGCGCGAAGCGCGCCGCGCCGCGCAGGCGCACCGGTCCGATCGCGGTATTCGCGATCAGGGGCGGATTCCGGTCTCAACCGGCAGACGCCAGGTGCCCATCTTGACCGAAGTGCTCAGCCGCAGGCCATATTCGCGGCGCTGCTGGGCTTCGACCAGCTCGCTTTCGAAGTCGCCATCGACCCACAGCGCCTCCGCGTCATAGCGAATCGCGCCAAACCGCCCGAGCGCCTTGGCCTGGAAGGCCCGGCCCGCACCAAGCTGCTGCGCGCCGCTCACTTCGAGCAGCATGCGGCCCAGCGCGCGCTGGACGGTTCCTTCGATGTAATGGCGGCGGCGGCCGGCGAACATCACGCTCTGATATTCGACGCCGGCCGTGGTTCGTCGGTCAATCCCGCGTTCCACGCCAACGCCCCAGCGCCAACCGGTGTTGGGATCGCTGAAAGTCTTGCTGAGATCGATCAAATCCTGCCCGGCATCGACCACACCCGCCCAGTACCAGGTCTTGCCGGCTGGCAGGCTCTCGATTCCAACCGGAGCGCTGCTGCGCTCGCGCTTGATCTGCCCTTGCGGGCCGTAGAGCACGACTTCGAAGTCGTTCTGGCCCCACAACAGTTCGATATCGTCAAACCGGTAGCGGCCGTCGCCACGATCGGCCTGATAGGCACGCAATTCGCCATTGCGATAGAGTTCGGCGTCCCAGCCCGCTGGCATGGTGCCGCTGAGCGAGGTCACACCGAAGCGGCCCGGGCGGTTGAGCGGACGGTTGGATACAAAGGCGCCGCGCCCGTAAGCGGTTTGCGCGGTTAGCGCGCCGCGCAGCGACTCGACATCGCCCAGCGCAACCTGCGTCGCCTTGAGCGGGCCGAGCAGTTCGGCCGAGGGATCGTTGCGGAACAGCTTGAGGCGCAGCGAATCGGCGCCGTTGTCCGTGCTGCCCGCAAGGCGCGCAGTGTAGCTGAGGCCCAATGCCTCACCCGAAGCGAGCGCTTCGAACTGGGCACGCGCGCCCATGTTGCGGGTCCACTGCCCCTGGATCTGGACATCGACAGAGGGCATGCGCCAGCTCTGGTAAGGTGCCTGCGCCTGGGGCAGCTTGGACAGATCGAATTCGGCGAACTTGGGCTGGCGAAGTCGCGCGGCGCGACTTTTGCGCTCGATCGCTTCGAGGAACGGCAGCTTGCGATCGGATTCCAGCATGACCGCGAGGTTCGACAGATCGGCCCGGAAGCGGACCCCCATCCAGCCTGACAGCGCCTTGAGATCGACGCACCAGCCCTCCGGCGTATCGTGGATCGCATCCTTGGCGATTCCACGATTTCCGTTCATGTTTTGTACCGTATCGGGATCGCGATCGAGGGTGAAGCGTTGATCCTCCGCGAACAGCCACCCGGTTGCGCGGCGCGACTTCTTGTCAAGTCGCACCGGCAGGTCGAGCGCCTGGATCAGATCAGCAAAATCGACGCAGACGCCGGCAGGCGTCTGGTAGCCGCGGAGCGGTTCACCCAGGCGATACTGGCCGCTCCGCAGTTCGAGCAGCAGCGAATCGTCCTCGTTCGCGCTCCAGGCTTGAGCGTGAGCCGGGGCGCTCGCTCCCACAACGCCGAACGCCGCCCCAAGCAGGGCGGCGACAAGGCGCAGCGGTGGGAGGTTGCCCCTCATGACGTCAGCTTTCGCTTCTCGCTTTCGGTTTCATCGGCTCAGCGCACGACCGAGGTGATCTCGGCGATCAGCTGACCGCCGTTCTCAGGGAGTTCGCGGTATTCGATGCGAATCGGGCCTGAGAGCTTGGCGATCTGCTCAGCAGTCAACGGGATCCTGACCGAACGGCCCTGGACTTCGGGGTAGATCGCCACCCCCTTGATCAGGAAGATCTGTTCGCTGCCGCGCTTGCCGAGGATCTCGCCATAGACCGAGCGCTGGCCGGAGCGGCGCATATCGAGCTCGAGCCATTTGCTGGTGGTATTGCCGCCCAGCCGCGGATTGGCGATCGTCGCGCCAGCCTCAAGCCGCCCCTTGCGGATAAAGACCGGGATCGTGATCCCGTAGACCGGGGTCAAGCGAATCGCGAGCTGGCCCGCAGTGGCCTGCTCCTGGGCGGCTTCGGGCGAGAGTGCCGGCGGCACGGCGCGGAAGCTCATATGAACACGGTATTCGCCGTCCGGCAATTCCGGCGCGGGCCGCGCGCTCAGGCGAATCGCCTGGGGTTGGCCTGGCAGCAGCGTAATTCGCTTGGGCGCATAACGCAGCATTTCCAGCGCGGCCTTTTCGGTAGCGCTGGCCTCGGCCTCGGTCACATCGGCAAAGTCGCCATCCGGCTCCATCCGCCGCAGTTCAACTCCAATCCGATAAGTCGCGGCCTGGTTGCCAATGTTGCTCAGCACCACTTCGGCATTGCCGCCACCGTTGATGATCACGCGAGTCGGCGCAACCAGCAGGTCACCCTGCGCCAGCGCCGGACTGGTGCTGAGCGTGGCGGCCAGGGCACCAAGGCCCAGAACAAAGCGGCGGATCGAAGAAATAGACAGCATTGGCTGCGAACCCTTGGCAGAAGCAATTCCTTGCCGAAGTCCAACGACGGGACCTGCGGCTTCTGCGTAGGGTCTAGGCAAACAGGGTTAATTTCCCGCTAAGGATGGCCTGCTTGCGATGGGCAAAGCAAAGGGCCGCACCCGCGCGTGGCGGATGCGGCCCATGGTCTCCCCACGGCTGCAGCTAAGCAGCCGGGTTAGTTATGCTTACTGGTATTCAACCGAGACGTTGAAGGTGCCGTTGTAGACACCGGCAACCTGGCCCGAAGCAACGGTCAGCGTGCCGCCGACGTTGAAGGTGGCCGAACCCGTACCGCTCAGCTGGAAAGCGCCCGGAGGATTGCTGTTGAAGCCGCTGATCGACATCGTTTCGGTGCCGAGGGCGCGGGTCAGCGTGGCCGAGGTCGGCAGCGTGACGACGACGCTGGCGTTCGGCGTGCCGCCGACGGTGAAGCCAGCCGGAGCCCGAGTGCCGGTCGAAACCAGCGTGCCCGACGAAGCCTTGGTCGTGTCAGCGTTGACCGTAACGGTGCCGCCGGTGTTGGCAGCGATCTGACCGAAGTTCAGCGCCGAATCGGCGGTGAGGGTCAGGGTGCTGAGCACTTCAGCCGTGGCATTGGCAGTGGCCGAAGTGGCGGCCGAAGCGGCCGAAGCAAACGAAACGGCGCTGAGAGCGGCGCCGACGAGAGCGATGCGAAGCGTATTGCGCATGGTGTTAGTAATCCCTTCCAAGCAGTCAAACCTGCAGCGTGATGGCGCCGCCCGAATGGACGGCCGCCCCCCATTCGCAGGAATGCTCGTAGTTTCACGGAGTTGTGGGATTACTTTTGGGTATGGTTAACCGATCGAGCCCCGGTGTTAACGCCCGGCTCCGCAGATTCCCACATTTACGGCTGTGCTGCTAGATTCCGCCGCCAGTCAGGCGCTGGCAGATCAGGTCGAGCTGGTCGAGTGTGCGGTAGCGGATGGTTACCGCGCCCGAGCGCGGATCCGCATCAGCATTGATTCGCACTGACAGGCCGAGGAATTCCTCAAGGTGCGCCTGGACTGCGGCGATATCCGCCGAGTTGGCGTTATCCCGCTCGCTGCGGGCGCGGCGCTGGGTGGCAGGCGCATCCTTACAGCGGGTCAGGCGTTCGACTTCACGGACGGACAACTGCCGGGCGACAGTCTGCTGAGCCAGCTCGGCCGCATTCTCAACCCCGACGAGCGCGCGA
>JAJTFU010000101.1 GCA_021299075.1 Novosphingobium sp.
CTCGATCCCAATATCAAGGTGATCGCTCCCTGGCGCGAATGGGACCTGACCAGCCGGACCGCGCTGATCGCCTGGGCCGAAGCGCACCAGATCCCGGTGCCCAAGGACAAGCGCGGCGAAAGCCCGTTTTCGACCGACGCGAACCTCCTCCACACCTCGTCCGAGGGCAAGGTGCTGGAAAATCCGTGGGACGAGACCCCGGACTATGTCTATTCGCGCACGGTCAATCCGGAAGACGCGCCCGACGCGCCGGAATACATCACCATCGATTTCGAAAAGGGCGATGGCGTCGCGCTGAATGGCACGGCGATGAGCCCGGCGACGCTGCTGGCCGCGCTCAATGACCTGGGTCGCAAGCACGGCATCGGCCGGCTCGATCTGGTCGAGAACCGCTTCGTCGGCATGAAGAGCCGCGGGATGTACGAGACCCCCGGCGGCGAGATCTATGCCCGGGCCCACCGCGGGATCGAATCGATCACGCTCGATCGCGGTGCAGCGCACCTCAAGGACGAGCTGATGCCCAAGTATGCCGAGCTGATCTACAACGGCTTCTGGTTCGCACCCGAGCGCGAGATGCTGCAGGCCGCGATCGACCACAGCCAGGCCAAGGTTTCGGGCACGGTCCGGCTAAAGCTCTACAAGGGCATGGCCAGCGTGGTTGGCCGCAAGAGCCCCAACTCGCTCTACAGCGAACGGCACGTTACTTTCGAGGACGATGCCGGCGCCTATGACCAGAAGGATGCAGCGGGCTTTATCAAGCTCAACGCGCTCCGGCTGAGGCTGCTTGCCCAGCGCGATCGATAAAAAAAGCGCGCCTGAAATAGGCGCGACTCGATTCTGTCCACCGCATGCACGGGGTTATCCACCGCCAAACTGGGCGCCTGTGGATAAGTCGAACATTTTCCGCTTGTGCGACTCAGCAATGAGGCGCAGTTTCCAGGTGTCGGGAGGTTAAACTGAACCTGAATTTCCGGTGGGAAACCACTGAAAGGAAAGGGGAAAACACAACCTCAAGATGCTGGCAGCGATGCCCGCAGCAGTGTCGGAAAACACGCGGGAAAGGCTCTTCGGAGCGGCTCACGCGAACCGCAGATGCAGCGAGCGGCGCGCAGTCAGGAGGCTGCTTCGCAGCAGCCGGAAAGGCGGACGGAAAGCGTGGCTTCGGCCAGGCAGACGGAAAGCCGGAACGGCGGGCGGGAAGCGGCTACGGAACCGCCAGGCGATACGGGAAAGGCTTTCGGGCCGGAACCGCCGCCTGACGGGACCGGGACGCCGGAAGCGAAACCGGACGATGAACGCCGGCTCTCACGAGCCAGCCGGAATGTGCGAGACAGTGTGCGAAACATGGCTTCGGCCAGGTGGAGCAGGCCCGATGCGACGAGCATCACGATGCAAGAGCACTCACGGTGCGATGGCACGCGAGGTGGTCGAAAACGCATCACCGCGGCTGAACTGTCCAGGACAACCCCGGAACGGCGATCGCCCAACTCGGCCGGAAGAATAGAAGGCGTAGCGTGGGGCTGGTGGCGACACCGGCCCCATTTGCTGTCTAGGCCTGGCGCACGAACAGGCTGGCCAGCTCGACATGCGTCGACCAGCGGAACTGGCCAACCGGGCGCAGCTCCCTCAGCACGAACCCGGCATCGACCAGCATGGCGGCATCCTTGGCCCAGCTGGCCGGATTGCAACTGATATAGACCACGCGCTGTACCGTGCTCTCGGCAATCCGCTCGACCTGTTCGCGGGCACCGGCCCGGGGCGGATCGAGCAGGACGGCGCTGAAGCGACTCAGCTCATCCGGCATCAGCGGATTGCGGAACAGGTCGCGGTGCGCCGTGTGGACCGGCAGGCCGGTGCGCGCGACGGCTGCCTTGCAGGCCATGTGCGCCGCGCGCTCGGCCTCGGCGGCAAGGACCTTGGTTTCGGGACCAGCCAGCGCAAAGGCAAAGGTGCCAAGACCAGCGAACAGGTCAGCTACCGTTGCGCAGCCCGCGAGCCACTCCTTGGCCGCAGCGACCAGTGCCGCCTCGCCGTCGGCCGTTGCCTGGAGGAAGGCCCCCGGCGGGAATGGCACGGCGACGCCTGACAGCGTGATCGAGACCGGCTCGGGCTCCCAAACCGTGTCAGGTCCGTATCCAGCATCCAGCGTCAGCCGCGCCAGGGCATGGTCGCGCGCGAAATCGAGCAGCAGCTCGGTCAGCATCAGCCCTTCGGCGCTGAGACCCTTGATGCCGAGGTCGATCCCCTGATCGGTGACGGTCACTTCGATATCGGCCGCAAGCTTGGCGTGGGCGTGCTTGCCAGGCTTGCCCTTGCCCTTCTTCGGCTGGCTCTGCCCCAGCTTGATCAGCAGCTTGCGCAGGTTCGGCAGCACCGCGACGATCTCTGGCCGCAGCCCCGGGCATTCACTGAGTTCGACGAGCCTGTGCGACCTTGCTTCACGGAAGCCGATCACCACCCGGCCTTGGCTGCTCTCAGCCCGCAGCGAGGCGCGGCGGCGGCTTCCCGGCGGCGAAAGATGCGGCGGGGCGATCAGCTCTGCGCCCAGTTCCTGCGCGGAGGAGGCATTGCTGACCCGCGCCGCGACGAAATCGGCCAGGCTCTCCTCATCAAGCTGCTGCAACTGGCAGCCCCCGCACTGGCCGAAATGTCGGCAGGGCGGTGTCACGTGGTGTGGCCCCGGCAGCAACGTGCCATCGGCGCACAGGGTATCACCCGGCGCCGCGCCCCAGGCATAGCGGCCAGAGGCGGTAACGCCGTCGCCCTTGGCGGCGATGCGGATGATCTTTTCTTCGGTGTCAGTCACAGGCAGGCCGCGTAGGCCCTTGCTACCTGCGCCGCAAGCTCTCCGGCGGTAAAGGGTGCCGGAGTATGCCGCGCAGCCTCGCCGTGCAGCCAGACGCCTTCACAGGCGGCGGCAAAGGCTTCCGCGCCACTGGCCAGCCGGCTGGCGATGGCACCGCCCAGGACATCGCCGGTCCCCGCGGTGGAAAGCCAGCTCGAGGCGCGCCGCGCAAAGGCCACCCGGCCATCGGGCGCCGCGACCACGGTATCCGCTCCCTTTGCGACCACGACTATCCCAGCGGTGCGGGCCAGCGCCTCGGCCCGCTCCAGCTTGCAACCCGACCCATCGAGCCCGAAGGCCCGTTCCAGCGCAAACAGCTCGCCTTCGTGCGGCGTGGCAACGACCGGTGCCTCGCGCTCCGTCAGGTTGCGCGGGCTGAGCAGGATCAGGCCGTCGGCATCGACCACGGCAGGGATCGGCTCGGACAGCGCTACGGCCAGTCGCTCACGCGCCACGGCATCGCGCCCCAGCCCCGGCCCGACCAGCAGCGCGGCATAGCGGTTGTCGGTCAGCACTTCGGCCAGCGGCTGGTGATCTACCACCAGATCGGGCGGCGCGCCCTCAGCCGCGCCCAGCACCTTGACGTAGCCGGCACCCGCGCCTTGTGCCGCGCGCGCCGCCAGCAGCGCCGCGCCCGGCATGGCGCCAGCCACCACGCCTAGCAGGCCGCGCGTGTACTTGTGTGCGTTGCTGCCTGGCGCAGCCAACTGCGGCCGCGTGATCAGCCGCGCCGCCTCGGGCAGGTCCGCCACGCCGATCGGCACCAGTCGCAGTTCGCCCATCATCGGCGCAGCGGGCAATAAGAAATGCGCCGGCTTCCAGGCACCGAGCGCCAGGGTAAGGTGCCAGTCGGGCAGCCCATTGCCCAGCATCATGCCATTGTCGGCATGGATGCCGCTGGGCAGATCGACGGCCACCCGGCGGGCGTGACTGGCTGCCAGGCGATTGAGCAGGGCCAGGTCATCCGCCTCCAACGGCCGGGTCAGCCCGGTGCCGAACAGGCAATCGACCAACACTTCGCCTTGCGGCACGGCATCGCGGCCCAGCACTTGGCCCTGAAAGAGCGCGCGCGCGGTCCGGGACGCGGGGGTCTTCGAATCGCTCGCCGCGACCACCTGTACCGCCCCGCCCCGCTCGCGGATCGCCTCGGCAATGACATAGCCATCGCCGCTGTTGTTGCCAGGGCCGCACAGCACGGTCACGGATCTGCCCCCGC
This sequence comes from Novosphingobium sp., assembly GCA_021299075.1. GTDB lineage: Bacteria > Pseudomonadota > Alphaproteobacteria > Sphingomonadales > Sphingomonadaceae > Novosphingobium. The sequence continues at coordinate 4,062 of JAJTFU010000101.1, forward strand.
TCATCCGCCAGACCCATTCTGCCGCGCCATCGGCCTTCACCGGCACGACATAGCGATCATCGCCCAGGATCACCTCCCAGCGGTCTCCCTTGAGCGCCGACTGGCTCTGGTCCGCGCCGTCGGCCGCCAGCAGGTTCTGGCCATCCGTACTGGCAACCAGCCGCCGGAACTTGCCATCGGGATGGCGCACGACGAAGGCCGGGCGGCCCTCGTCGGTGCCACGCTCCAGCGTGCAATCCTGCGCCAGTTCGGTTGCGCCGCCCAGGCCGCACCAGATCGTTTCGGCGGAAACGGCTGTCCCTGCTTCTTCTGCCGCCGGCCCGCAAGCGGCGACCAACAGCGTCAAAACAAGGCTAGATATCCGCGTAGACATGGGTTTCGGCCTTGGCCCCGGGGTGCGTAACCGCACCCTTGTAGGCCGGACCCACGATCTGCGCATAGCGCCAAAGTGCGCCCGCATTGTAGTCATGCCCGCGCGGCGCCCAGCCCTTGCGGCGCTCGGCCAGTTCGGCTTCATCGACTTCCAGTTCGATCGTCCCAGCTTCGGCATCGATCGCGATCATGTCGCCTTCCTTGACCAGTGCGATCGGGCCGCATTCGGCCGCTTCCGGGCCGACATGGCCGATGCAGAAACCGCGGGTCGCGCCGGAGAAGCGGCCATCGGTGATCAGCGCCACCTTCTCACCCATGCCCTGGCCATAGAGCGCCGCCGTGGTCGCCAGCATTTCGCGCATGCCCGGTCCGCCGCGCGGACCTTCGTTGCGGATCACGATCACGCTGCCTTCACGGATTGCCTTGGCCTCGACCGCCGCAAAGGCATCTTCCTCGCATTCGAACACCTGCGCAGGGCCGCGGAACTGAAGCCGTGCCATCCCGGCAACCTTAACGATCGCCCCCTCGGGTGCCAGCGAACCGCGCAGGCCGACGACCCCGCCAGTCGGCGTCAGCGGGCTCTTCACGTCATAGATCACCTTCTGGTCAGGGTTCCAGGTGATCTCCTCGATGTTCTCACCCAGGGCCTTGCCGGTCACGGTGATGGGCTCCGGATCGAGGAACCCGCCATCCAGCAGCGTCTTCATCACCATGTAGACGCCGCCGGCATCGTACATGTCCTTGGCAACGTACTTCCCGCCGGGCTTGAGGTCCGCGATATAGGGCGTCGACTTGAAGATCTCGGCCACGTCGAACAGGTCGAAATCGATCCCGCATTCGCTGGCCATGGCCGGCAGATGCAGCGCGGCATTGGTCGAGCCGCCGGTAGCTGCCACAACGCGGGCGGCATTCTCAAAGGCGGCACGCGTGCAGATCGTCCGGGGCCGCAGATTGCGCTCGACCAGGTTCATCACCTGCTTGCCGGCGGCGATCGCGATTTCCTCGCGTGACTTGTAAGGAGCTGGCGCCATATTGCTGTTCGGCAATGACAATCCGATAGCTTCACCGACGCAGGCCATGGTGTTGGCGGTATACTGTCCGCCGCATGCCCCGTGGCCGGGACAGGCCGCCTTTTCGATCGCCGTCAGCTCGCTCAACGGGCAAGCGCCAGCCGAATAGCGCCCGACCACTTCGAACACGTCCTGCACCGTCAGGTCGCGGTCCTGGTAACGGCCGGGCAGGATCGAGCCGCCGTAGACGAAGATCGACGGCACGTTGAGCCGAAGCATCGCCATCATCATGCCGGGCAGGCTCTTGTCGCAGCCGGCAAAGCCGACGATCGCATCGTAGCAATGCCCGCGGACCGAGAGCTCAACCGAATCGGCGATCACTTCGCGGCTGACCAGCGAGCTGCGCATGCCCTGGTGGCCCATCGCGATCCCGTCGGTCACGGTAATGGTGTTGAACCGCCGCGGCGTACCGCCCGCTGCGATCACGCCATCGCGGCAGATGTTCGCCTGGAAATCGAGCGCCGTGTTGCAGGGCGCAGAGTCGTTCCCGGCCGAGACCACCGCCACGAACGGCTGGGCGATCTCTTCCTCGGTCATGCCCATCGCATAATAGTACGAGCGTTGCGGGGCCCGTTCAGGACCGACCGAAACATAACGGCTGGGCAGGCGGCTCTTGTCGAAGCGAGTCATTTTCAGTCCTTGCGAATGGCACTTGGCGCAATTCGCCCTGCCTTCAGGACAGCGAAAGCGCAACCCTGTTGCACAGCCGGGCCAGCCTTTCGGCCCAATTTGCCTGTTGCGCCGGGATCGCGACCTCATCCTGGCGCAGTTCGATGCCAAGGTACGGCCGCCCCTCCGCCTCGCAGTGCCGGTTCATGGTGTAGTTGAGGAGCTTGCCCGAATAGGGCAGCTGGTCGCCAACGCAGAGGCCCTCGGCCTCCAGCAGCGGAATGGCGAGGCGGGCGGCGCGGTCATCCTGGTTATAGAGCACGCCGACCTGCCAGGGTCGCGGCTCGTCGCTGGTGGCGAGCTGCGGGGTGAAGCTGTGCAGCGAGAGGACCAGCGCGGGCCGGCCAGCAGCGCGCCGACTTCCGCCACGCCTAGGTCAACCGCGATATGCTGGCCCAAAAGGGCCGGATCGATGCCGAGATCGATGTCGTCAGGCACCCGGTTGGAGGCATGGTCGGAGATGACCAGAATTCCGCCAAAGCGTGGCGTGCCGAGCAAGCGGAAGGCTTCGTGCTCCTTCACCGCAGCGCCCCCGCCAGCGCCCACCATCCTTCTGGCATGGCCGCCTGCGCAGCATCGCGCTGGGCCGGGTCGTCATAGAGCGCAAAGCAGGTCGCGCCCGAACCCGACATCCGCGCCAGAACTGGGCCAGTTGCCTCGATCGCGCCAAGAACCTCGCCGATCACCGGGCAGAGCTCCAGCGCTGGGGCCTCCAAATCGTTGCGGCCGGCCAGCATGATCGTCCGCAGATCGCCCTCTGGCAGCGGTCCGCGATCGATCCCGTCCCAGGCCTTGAACACCGGCCCGGTGCTGAGCGGAACGCGTGGGTTGACCAGCAGGCATGCCATGCCGGCCAGGTCATTCGCCACTTCGGTCAGTTCGGTCCCTGTCCCGCGCCCGATGCAGGCACGCGAGAGGACGCAGGCGGGGACATCGGCGCCCAGCCTGGCGGCGCGCGCCTGCCAGTCATCGGGCAAGCCCTGGCTGCGCTCGACCAGCCGAAACAGCGCCCCGGCATCGGCCGAACCGCCGCCCAGCCCTGCCGCCACGGGCAGGTTCTTCTCCAGCGTTACTGCCCACCCCTGGGCACGCGGCAGGGCCGAGAGCGCCTGCATCACAATATTGTCGAAGGGATTATCGAGCGTGCCGGCGAATTCGCCCAGCACCCGCAGGCTGTCACGCTCGCCGGGCGAAACGCTCAGCCGGTCACCCGCATCGACGAAGGCGAACAGCGTCTCCAGCTCATGATAGCCATCCTCACGCCGCCGCCGAACGCGCAGCGCGAGGGTGATCTTGGCAAAGGCGGATTCGATCACCGGGCAGGCAGATCACATATTCGGATAGTTTGGCCCGCCGCCACCTTCGGGCGTGACCCAGTTGATGTTCTGGGTCTTGTCCTTGATGTCGCAGGTCTTGCAGTGGACGCAGTTCTGGGCGTTGATCTGCAGGCGCGGATTGCCCTCCTCGACCCCCAGGAACTCATAGACGCCGGCCGGGCAGTACCGCGCCTCAGGCCCGGCATAGAGCTTGAGGTTGATTTCCACCGGCACGGCCGGATCCTTCAGCTGCAGGTGGCAGGGCTGGTCTTCCTCGTGGTTGGTGAAGGACAGCGCCACGCTGGACAAGCGATCGAAGCTGATCACGCCATCGGGCTTGGGATAGGCGATCGGCTTGTACAGATCGGCACGCTGGGTGCCCTCGCAATCGCGGTGGTGGCCCATGACCGGCAGGATCGGCAGCTTGAGGTAGCGCAGCCACATGTCGATCCCGGCAAAGACCGTGCCGATATCACCGCCGAACTTGGCGACCATCGGTTCGGCGTTCTGGACCAGCTTCAGCTCCTTGGCGATCCAGCTTTCCCGCACGGCGGCATCGTATTCGACCATCGAATCGTGCGCCCGGCCCGAGGCGATCGCCGCAGCGGCGGCTTCGGCGGCGAGCATCCCGCTCTTCATCGCGGTATGGCTGCCCTTGATCCGGGGCACGTTGACGAAGCCGGCCGAGCAACCGATCAGCGCGCCGCCCGGGAAATCGAGCTTGGGCACCGATTGCCAGCCGCCCTCGTTGATCGCGCGGGCGCCATAGGAAACGCGGCGGCCACCTTCCAGGATCGCGCGGATTTCCGGATGCTGCTTCCAGCGCTGGAATTCCTCGAACGGGTAGACGTAGGGGTTCTTGTAATCGAGCGCGGTCACGAAGCCGAGCGCCACCTGGTTATTGGCCTGGTGGTAAAGGAACCCGCCGCCCCAGCTGTCGCTTTCAGTCAGCGGCCAGCCCTGGGTGTGGAGCACACGGCCCGGCACGTGCTTGGCCGGATCGATGTCCCACAGTTCCTTGATGCCCAGGCCGTAAACCTGCGGCTCGCAATTGGCTTCCAGATCGAATTGGGCCTTTAGCGTCTTGGTCAGGTGGCCACGCGCGCCTTCGGCGAAGAAGGTGTATTTGGCGTGGAGTTCCATGCCGGGCTGGTATTCACCCTTGTGGCTACCATCCTTGGCCACGCCCATGTCCTGGGTGGCGACGCCCTTAACCGAGCCATCCTCGTTGTAAAGCACTTCCGAGGCCGGAAAGCCGGGGAAGATTTCCACGCCCAGTTCTTCCGCCTTGCCGGCCAGCCAGCGGCACAGGTTGCCGAGCGACCCGGTGTAGTTGCCATTGTTCGACATGAACGGAGGCATTGGCCAGTGCGGCACGTCGAACTTGCCAGTGGGGGAAAGCACCCAGTGCCAGTTGTCGGTCACCGGCGTTTCGGCCATCGGGCAACCGTCTTCGCGCCAGTTGGGAAGCAGTTCGTCCAGCGCCTTGGGATCGACCACCGCGCCCGACAGGATGTGCGCGCCGACTTCCGAACCCTTTTCCAGGATGCAGACCGAAAGCTCTGCATTTACCTGTTTCAGCCGGATCGCCGCAGCAAGGCCGGCCGGGCCGCCGCCGACGATAACGACGTCATAGGGCATGGATTCGCGTTCGCTCATGGTCCACCTGTTCGTGCTTAATCGTGCGGTTGAGCCTTGAAAGCTGGCTTGCGGCAGGTCAAGACCGCAAATGTGAACACCCCCGCACAAACTGACCCGCGAACCGATCCCGCCGCCGCATTGGCGGCCGTGCTTGACTGGTGGCGCGAAGCGGGCGTCGATCACGCCTTTTCTGACGATCCGCGCACCTGGCTGGCCGAGCCGGCCGCGCCAGAGCCTGAGCCGGAGCGCAGCTACACTCCGCCACTGATGCCGGCCAAGCCCGCTCCAGGCCCGCTCGCCGCAGCGCCGCTGGCCGGGCTCGATGCCCTTCCCGCCACGCTGGCGGAGTTCCAGGCCTGGTGGCTGGCCGAACCATCGCTTGATGACGGACAATTGGCTGGCCGCGTGCCACCGCGCGGGGCCGAGGGCGCCGCGCTGATGGTGCTGGTCGACCACCCGGAGGTCGAGGACCGCGATGTCCTGCTCTCCAGCCCGCAGGGGCGGCTGCTTCAGGCGATGTTCGCCGCCATGGGGATCGGGTCGGAACAGGCCTATATTGCTGCCTGCCTGCCGCGCCATATGCCGCTGCCGGACTGGGCGGCGCTCGATGCCGCTGGCCTTGGCCAGGTGGTGCGCCACCACATCGTTTTGGCCCGTCCGCAGCGCCTGCTGGTGTTCGGACGGCACATCTCGCCGCTGCTTGGCCACGATCCAGCGAAAAGCGCTGAACCTTTGCGGATTTTTAACCATGAGGGCCAAAGCATTCCGCTGTTGATAGCGCCGGGCCTGGCCAATCTGGCTGGCCGGCCGCGGAGCAAGGCCGGGTTGTGGCAGGCCTGGCTGGACTGGACGGGATAGAGACTGGCGTGAAGCGCTTTACTGCAAAGACATTTCTGACGCTGGGCCTGGCGAGCAGCCTGGCCGGCTTTTCCGTGCCCGCGCAGGCGAACAGTGCAGCGGTCGATTACTTCCGCGGCCGCGCGGACCGTAGCAATGTTCCCTCCCTGCTGACCCAGGATGACCGCACCTATTACCGTGACCTGTTTGGCGCGATCGAGCGGAGCGATTGGGCCAAGGTCCAGGAAATGTTCGCCAAGCGCCAGGACGGACCGCTGCACCAGGTAGCGCTGGCCGAATACTACCTTGCGCCCACCTCGCCCAAGATCGAGCTCGATGCGCTGAATGCCTGGCTGGCCAAGGGCACTGACCTGCCCCAGGCCGAGCAGATCGCCATGCTGGCGCAGAAGCGCGGCGCAACCGCGCTGCCGCCGCTGCCCCAGGCCGGATCGCTGGTCAGCCAGCCAAACCGCGCCAAGCGCATCCGCCCGCGTGAAACCAACGACGGGACCATGCCCGCTGCCGTCGCTGCCGCGATCAATTCCAGCATCAAGGAAGATAATCCCGCCGGGGCCAAGGCCCTGCTCGACGGGATCGACACCCAGCTCTCGGCAGCCGCCCGGGCCGAATGGCGCGCCAAGATCGCCTGGTCATTCTATATCGAGAATGATGACGCCTCGGCCTATGCCCTGGCCCAGACCGTGCAGGACGGTGCCGGGCCGTGGGTCGCCGAAGGCTGGTGGACCGCCGGCCTTGCCGCCTGGCGGATCGGCGATTGCATGGGTGCGGGCGATGCCTTTGCCCGCACCGCCGGTGCCTCGCAGAACAGCGAGCTGACCGCCGCCGCGCTCTATTGGCAGAGCCGCGCTGCCGTGCGCTGCCGCCAGCCGGAGAAGGCATCGGCCTCGCTCAAGGCCGCCGCGCGGATGGACGAGACGCTCTATGGCATGCTCGCCGCCGAGCAACTGGGGCTCGCCCTGCCGCAGACTCACACCGCGCCGGACTTTACCCAGAACGACTGGCAGAAGCTGCGCGACGAAACCAATATCCGCACCGCCGTCGGTCTGGCCGAGATCGGCCGTGACGGGCTAGCCGACGAAGTCCTGCGCCACCAGGCGCGGCTCGGTCCCGCAAACGAGTATCAGCCGCTGACCCGGCTGGCGCGCGACCTGGGTCTGCCCTCGACCCAGCTCTGGATGGCTTACAACGCTCCGGTCGGTGGCCGCGCCGAGCCGGCCGCCCGCTTCCCGACGCCAAAGTGGACCCCGGCCAACAACTGGCAGGTCGATCCGGCGCTGGTCTATGCCCATGCCCTGCAGGAATCGGTCTTCCGCACCAAGGCCGTCAGCCCGGCCGGCGCACGCGGTCTGATGCAGATCATGCCGGCCGCCGCGCGTGACCATGCCGGCGCGTTGGGCGTGTCCGGCAATGCCACCGATCTCCACAAGCCCGAGGTCAACCTGGCCTTCGGTCAGCGCCACTTGCAGATGCTGCGCGATGCGCAGGGTACGCAAGGCCTGCTGCCCAAGGTCATGGCGGCCTATAACGCCGGCCTCACGCCGATCGCGCGCTGGCAGTACGAGATCAAGGATCAGGGCGATCCGCTGCTGTGGATCGAGAGCGTTCCTTACTGGGAGACGCGCGGCTATGTGAACATCGTGATGCGCAATTACTGGATGTACGAACGCCAGGCCGGCGGCCCTTCGGACAGCCGGATTGCGCTCGCTCAAGGTCTTTGGCCGACCTTCCCCGGCATTTCCGGCGCGAGTGCGGTGCGAATTTCTGCCAACGGAGTGATCCAGCGTGGCCGTTGATCCCAGCCGGACCTTCAAACCGATCAACATCGCGGTCTTGACCGTATCCGATACCCGCACTGCGGCCGATGACACCTCGGGCGATATTCTGGCCGAGCGGGTCAAAGCCTCGGGCCACAAGCTTGCCGCCCGGGCAATCGTGCGCGATGATCCCAGCCTGATCGTCAGCAAGCTGAACGACTGGATCGACGATCCCAACATCGATGCCGTCGTCTCGACTGGCGGCACGGGCCTCACGGGACGCGACGTGACGCCCGAAGCGCTCGACCGGATCAAGACGCGCGACATCCCCGGCTTTGGCGAGCTGTTCCGCTGGATCAGCTTTCAGACCATCGGCACCAGCACGATCCAGAGCCGCGCCTGCGCCGTTGTGGCGCGCGGCACCTATATCTTTGCTCTGCCCGGATCGAACGGCGCAGTGAAGGACGGCTGGGACGGAATCCTTGCCGAACAGCTCGACAGCCGCAACCGGCCTTGCAACTTTGTGGAACTGATGCCGAGGCTCAAGGAAGTCTGAGCATCTTGCCGATTTGTTCCGTATATGTTCTAATATGCGGATGCCTAGTTCCTCTCCCATCCACGGCCGCGGCGCGCAATCGGCCCAAGTCCCGCAGCGCTTTGGCCTGGCCGCGCGCGAGGCGGACGGAGACTGGCTCGATGCGCGCGATGGGATCGATGGACCGGGACCGAAGCTCCGCACGACGGTAACCGAAGAACGGGCCAGGCGGATCATCAGCCGCAATACCTCGCCCGACATCCCGTTTGACCGCTCAATCAACGCCTATCGCGGCTGCGAGCATGGCTGTGTCTATTGCTATGCCCGGCCGACCCATGCCTTCCACGATCTTTCGCCGGGGCTCGATTTCGAGACGAAGCTGTTTGCCAAGCCTGATGCCGCCGCCCTGCTCCGTGCCGAACTGGGCAAGCGCGGCTACAGCCCTGCCCCGATCGCGATGGGGACCAATACCGATCCCTACCAGCCAATCGAGGCGACTTATCGGCTGACCCGGCAGGTGCTGGAAGTCTGTCTGGAGACACGTCATCCGGTGACGATCACGACCAAGAGCGCCCGGGTGGTGCGCGATCTGGACCTGCTGGTTGAACTCGCGAAGCTTAGCCTGACGGCAGTTTCAGTGTCGGTCACCAGCCTTGATCCCAAGCTCTCTGGCCTGCTCGAGCCGCGCGCATCTTCGCCCTCCAAGCGGCTCGATGCGCTTGAAAAATTGGCCGCCGCCGGAGTGCCGGCGCACGTTTCGGTCGCCCCGGTAGTTCCGGCGATCACCGATGAATTCATCGAGCGCATCCTGGAGGACGCCGCCGGGCGCGGGGTGAAGACCGCCAGTTGGATCATGCTGCGCCTGCCGCACGAGGTCGCGCCGCTGATGCGCGAATGGCTTGACGTTCACTACCCGGATCGTGCCGCCAAGGTGATGAGCATCGTTCAGGCAGTGCGCGGCGGGAAGGACTATGACAGCCGCTTTTTCGAGCGGATGAAGCCCAAGGGCGTCTGGGCCGACGTCTTCCGCACCCGCTTCCGCATCGCCTGCCAGCGCCTCGGCCTCAACCGCGAACCGCCGCAGCTAGATTGCAGCCAGTTTGTCGCGCCGCGCAGCGATGGGCAGCTGTCCTTGCTTTGAACCTCCATGCTGCCTTGCGGCTGACCCAGTCAAGCACGGTGAGCGACTGGCAGTGGTGCTCGGCTGCAAGGGTTGCCACGGCAAGGACCTGACTGGCCAGGACTGGAGCGCGCCCGATTTCGTTGACATGACGACGGCCAATCTGACCGTTTCGGCACAGAAATACTCGATCGAAGAATTGAAGACGATGATCGCCCAGGGCCAACGCCCCGGCGGGCGCGAGTTGTGGGACATGCCATCGTTCCTGTTCACCCGCCTGCCCGACGGCGACCTGGATGCGGTTGCCCGCTACCTCAAGACGCTGAAGCCGGTCGGCACAGCGACGCCCGATCCGGTGTTCTATCCCGCTGCCCGCGCTGAGATGGCGAAAGGCATCTATCACTCCTCCGCCGTTGAGGCGAAGCAGCAGTTCGCCAATCGCGGGCCGGACGCCGGGCCGGAATTCGAACGCGGCCGGCAGATCGTTCGGGCGAGCTGCGCCGAATGCCACCGGATCGAGCTGGACGGCAAGCCCGCCTACCCGGGCGAGCCGCCCAATCCGAACCTGCGGATCGTGGCTTCCTACAGCGAGCCGGATTTCCTGAACTTCATGATCACCGGCAAGGCCGCCGGCAACCGCGAACTCCCCATGATGAGCGGCGTTGCCCGCCGCCGCTTTGCGCTAATGACCGATGCGGAGCGAGCGGCAGTCTATGCCTACCTCAAACGCGTGGGCGAGCTGAGTAATCGATCAGCCGGAGCTAACCCCTAAACCGGATCAACCGGCTGTCCGCCACGGCCGCAGTTCGATGCGGCAGGGCGTCGCGGACATATTCCTCGTTCTTGACCATCGCCATGAAGACGCCGGAATTGGGATAGCCCATGACAAAGGCCTTGTCCCATTCGTCCGCCGGTCCCGTAACAGCGCATTCCAGCGGTGCTTCCCAGACCATCGCCGCGCCATCATCCGCGACCAGCTCCTGAAAGCGTTTCTCGTAGAGGTTAGAGGCCTCGCGGCCGGTCAGGCCCTTGCCGTGCATGGGGTGGTCTTCCGGGTACTCCGCCAGATCGCGGAACTTGATCAGGTTGAGCATGTGGATCGGCCGGTCGCGCGGCAGGTCCTTGAATGCCTGCCAGTTCTCCCGGCTCGGATCCACATAGCCCGTCATGGTCAGGCGTCCGCCAGCTTGTAGTCGCGGAACTGGTCGCGCAGGTCCTTCTTGCTGTCCTTGGCGGGCATTGGCCTTCTTGACCACGATCAGGATCGGGCGCTCGTCCCACTTCGGATGGTAGATCCCGATTGCTGCCGCCTCGGCCACGGCCGGGTGGCTCATCGCCGCGTTTTCCAGCTCGACCGAGCTGATCCACTCACCCCCGGACTTGATCACGTCCTTGGTGCGGTCGGTCAGTTGCAGCGTCCCGTCCGGGTGCAGGATCGCGACGTCGCCAGTGTCAAACCACTGGTCGGCATCGGTCGCATCGGCCTCGGCCTTGAAGTAGCGCTTGATCACCCACGGCCCGCGCACCTGCAGCGCACCGCTCGTCTGGCCGTCGCGCGGCAGGACCTTGGTCGGATCGCCCAGGTCAACCGTGCGCAGCTCGACGCCGAAGGGCACCCGGCCCTGCATCTGCTTGATCGTAACCTGTTCATCGAACGACAAGTCGTCCCAGTCCCAAGTCTTGGCACCCGTCGTGCCGATCGGGCTGGTCTCGGTCATGCCCCAGGCGTGGGCAACGTTGACGCCGGCCTTCATCAGCCGCTCGATCATGAAGCGCGGCGCGGCCGAGCCGCCGATGATTGCCTGGCGCAGCGTCGGCAGCGTGGTGCCGGTCGCGTCCATATGCTGGAAGGTGGCGAGCCAGACGGTCGGCACCCCGGCGGAGTGGGTCACCTTCTCGCGGTTCATCAGCTCGCACAGCACGGCGGGATCGTTGACCGCCGAGAAGACGAACTTGATCCCCGCCGCCGCCCCGGCCCAGGGCAGGCCCCAACTGGCCGCATGGAACATCGGCACGACCGGCAGCATCACCGAGCGCGCATCGAAATCGAAGATCGCCGGCTGTAGCCCGGTGATCGCGTGCAGGAAGGTCGAGCGGTGCTCATAAAGCACGCCTTTGGGGTTCCCGGTGGTGCCGCTGGTGTAGCAGAGCATGCAGGGATCGCGCTCGTCGCCCGTGGCCCAGGTGGTGTCCCCGTCCTCGGCCCCGATCCAGGCTTCGAACTCGCCGTTATCGTAGCAGATGTAGTTGCGGATCGTGGTCCACTTGGGCTTCATCCGCTCGATGATCGGGGCAAAGGCCGCATCATAGAGCAGGACCACGTCTTCGGCGTGGTTGGCGATATATTCCAGCTGATCGTCGAACAGCCGCGGGTTGATCGTGTGGAGCACGCCGCCAACGCCGACCGCGCCGTACCAGGAAACCAGGTGGCGGCTGTGGTTCATCGCCAGGGTGGCGATCCGGTCACCCTGCTGGACCCCCAGCTTGCGCAGCGCCTGGGTCATCCGCAGCGCATCGTGGCGGATCCCGGCCCAGGTGGTGCGGCTTTCGCTGCCGTCGGCCCAGCGCGTAACGATTTCGCGCGATCCCGTTTCGCGCGCAGCGTGGTCGATCAGGTGCGTGACCCGCAGGTCAAAATCTTGCATTGCTCCCAGCATGAGGCTCTCCAAATTCCCCCACCCGATTGTTGTTCTAGGCGACGAGTCTCAGGTGCCCTGCTCCTCGCCTTGCGGTTAAGGCTACATTGGCAAGTCCATCGACACTTGCCAAGCGTTCGGCGACATCGCTGTCGAGATGATATTGGCGGCCGAGCCGCAGCAACGGCTCCTGACCATGCCCGGTGCGCAGCCGCACCAGCACTTCCCCGGTCCCCGCACCATCCGGACCAAGCAGCGCGGCCAGGTCATTCAGCGCCTGCGGCTGGAGCACGTCGAGCCGCAACTGCATCTGGGCCGAGCCCTTGACCTCTTCCAGCGGCTTCGCCCCGCGCACAGTCACGCGCGGCGGCTCTTCCGGGCTGGGCGCGTCAAGCTCGACCGTCAGCAGCAGGCAGGTGCCGTCCTTGGCCCAGCCCTGCATCGGCTCGACCAGCGCTTCCTCGAAGCAGGCGGCGCTGAACTGGCCCGAGCTGTCGGAAAAGTCAGCGCGGACGAAATCACCACCCCTGCGGGTGCGGCCCTTGCTGACGCCTTCGACCATTACGGCCATCATCGCCTGCATCCGCCCGCCCCCGGGCACCCCGGTTTCCATCAGCGCGGCATAGGTCCGCGCGCCGTTGGCCGTGGCCACGGCACGCCATTGTTCGACCGGGTGAGCGGCAAAGTAGAAGCCGAAATTCTCCCGCTCCTTGGCCATCTGCTCGGCGCGAGGCCAGGCCGGGCAATCGGTCAGCCGCAGCGAGGGCGCGGCATGATCCTCGCCGCCGAACAGCCCC